>MWCE01000036.1 GCA_002069895.1 Bacteroidetes bacterium ADurb.Bin234
ACAAATAATAAAAAGGCTAATGTAGTAATAACTAATAAACGTTTCATCTTTTTTAATTTGATTATCAATATTTAAATTTAATATTTTCTTAAACGGCGGCAAAATTATAAAAAAGATTTTTATGAGTTTGCTAAAAAAGTGGTTCTATTATAATCATCATTATCAGATACAAAAGTTGAAAATTGTTAAAAAAATTAAAAATAGTTTATTGGGATTTTGGAATGATGTTTAATGCTGAGAATAAATTGTAATGTAAAGAAAAATAAATTGTTGGAGAATCAAAACAGAATAAAACTTTTGGGTAATTCTCATAAACAAAGTTTTTTTTTAGAAAAAATAATTTTTTTTCAGACAAAGCTGTTTTTTTATACTTTTGCAACAATGAGTGAAACACTGGACGAGTAGCTTATAGTTTATTGATTGAAAACATTTTATTTCATTTTTTTGATGGGAAACGAAAACACAGACGAGAAAAAAAATAAAACGATATTAAACTTTATTGAAAGTATTATCGAAGAAAATTTGAAAAACGGCAAAAACGATGCAAGCGTACATACGCGTTTTCCGCCCGAACCCAACGGTTATTTGCATATAGGACATGCCAAGTCTATTTGTTTGAATTTCGGTATTGCTCAAAAATACAAAGGTAAAACCAACCTTCGGTTTGATGATACCAATCCGGTGAAAGAAGATGTTGAATATGTCGATGCAATCAAAGAAGATATTCAATGGTTGGGTTTTCAGTGGCATTCAGAGCATTATGCTTCGGATTATTTCGAACAATTGTATCAATGGGCTATTCAATTAATTAAAGAAGGAAAAGCTTATGTCGATGATTTGACACAAGAAGAAATAAGTAAAAATAGGGGAGTGCCTACATCTCCGGGCATAGAAAGTCCTTATCGTAATCGCAGTGTGGAAGAGAATTTGGATTTATTTCAACGCATGCGAAAGGGCGAATTTCCCGACGGTAGCCGGGTGTTGCGTGCCAAAATAGATATGGCTTCCCCGAATATGCATATGCGTGATCCTATCATGTATCGTATATTACATGCTTCACACCACCGTACCGCTAATGCATGGTGCATTTATCCTATGTATGATTATGCTCACGGACAAAGCGATGCTATAGAGGGGATTACACATTCCATTTGTACTCTTGAATTTGAAGTACACCGTCCTTTGTATGATTGGTTTTGTGAAAACCTAAAGATTCATCATCCCCAACAAATTGAATTTGCGCGTTTAAATATAAATTACACCGTCATGAGCAAACGCAAACTCTTGCAATTGGTGCAGGAAAAACATGTTATGGGTTGGGACGATCCGCGTATGCCCACCATTTGTGGTTTGCGAAGAAGGGGTTATACACCGGAATCTATCCGGAATTTTGCCGAAACCATCGGTGTTGCTAAACGTGAAAATGTGATCGATATTTCTTTGCTTGAATTTTGCGTTCGCGAAGACCTTAATAAAAAAGCGTTGAGAACCATGGCAGTGCTTGAACCTCTAAAGTTAATAATTGATAATTATCCTTCCAACAAAGAAGAATATCTTACGGCCGTTAATAATCCGGAAAACCCGACGGACGGTGTGCGTAGTATCCCTTTTTCTCGCGAACTGTGGATAGAAAGATCGGATTTTATGGAGGATGCACCCAAGGATTTCTTTCGTTTAACACCCGGAAGAGAAGTGCGTTTAAAATATGCTTATATCATTAAATGTGAAAATGTTGAAAAAGACGATAAGGGAAATGTTGTGGCTGTTCATTGCACCTACGATCCTGAAACACGAAGCGGTATGCCGCAAAGCAACCGTAAAGTAAAAAGCACCATTCATTGGCTTTCGGCCAAACATGCTAAAACCGCTGAAGTCCGCCTTTTCGATCGTTTGTTTAATGTACCCGAACCGGATGATTGTTGCGAAGGCAAAACCTTTATCGATAACCTTAATCCGAATTCTCTGCAAATCGTTACGGCTTTTATTGAACCCGAATTCATTAATACCAATACGCTATCCAACTATCAATTCGAACGTATAGGCTATTTTTGTATAGATAAAGATTCAACATCAGATAAACCGGTGTTTAACAGAACCGTTGCTTTAAAAGATATGTGGACAAAAAAACAAATATTAGCTTAAATTATAATTGATAACCTGACTTCTACTCAGCATTGACAAACAACAATTAAAGAAAAGAATTTACAATAATTGAATATTTTCTTTCAAATGTAAAAAAAATATATACTTTTGCAAAAAAAAACAGGAATCAATTATTAACTTAAATTATTAAGATATGAAAAAGTATTTTGTGTTATCAACAGTAATAATGGTGTTTGCCATTTTTTTAAATGCATGTGACAAAGAAGGCATTTATAATCCCAAAGAAAAAATCAAAGCAATTTATTTGCAATATGAAGATGAGAAAAAAATCCAAACCGAAGAATGGACATGGCAAGACAATCTATTGACTAAAATCACCTATCCTAACGAAGACGGGGTGAATACCGTTTTTAATTACGATAATAAACGGCTGGTAAAAATCATAGAGTATGATGAAGGCATTGAAGAGGGTTATATGACTTTTACTTATGATAAAGCATTGCTCTTAAAAGTTGAAATGTTTTCGGATGATGAGTTGGAAATGAAGATTGATATTACCCACGACAAGAAAAAAATCACCAAAATGACTATGACCTCATACGATAATGAAGATGAATATGAGTCTGCATCTTATAAAAGTATCCAACGCAGTGATATGTTATCGCGTATGATGCGTTTTGTTGTAGGTAAAGAAAGGTCCCAAAAAATTGTAAAGATTATGCAAAGAAAAAGTAACCAGACTTATTCCATGGAATTTACATATGATGGCGATAATGTGGTAACCGAAAAAATGATTTCTGAAGGAGTTACTTATTATAATTCTACTTATACTTACGATGATAAATTGAATCCTTTTTATGATTGTTGGTATTTTGGTGAATCAGGAGCGTTGGCATTATCAAAAAATAATGTAACCAAGGAAACATATACATCAACTGATGACGAGGATATCTCTACGATGACATATAATCTTTCTTATGTCTATGACGGTAAATTCCCGATTGAAATAAAAACAAGCTATAAGTATTTTGACGAAACATATTCATATACTACTTTTTACGAATATATAAAGTAAGATTTCTAACTTATTAAATTAAAAAAGGAGCCTTAATAAAAGCTCCTTTTTTTATTGATTTCAAACAAAAATGTAAAGATTATTTTTTAATTAAATCAACAATGGCTTTAAATGCCTGGGGTTGATTCATGGCAAGGTCGGCAAGTGTTTTACGGTTTAGTTCGATGCCTTTTTTATGGAGTTGGCCCATAAATGAGGAATACGACAGTCCGTGTTCTCTTACCCCTGCATTGATACGTGTTATCCACAAACTTCTGAAATTACGTTTTTTCTGTTTACGATCGCGATAAGCGTATTGTTGTCCCTTTTCCCATGTGTTTTTGGCAACAGTCCAAACATTTTTACGTTTTCCGAAGTATCCCCGGGTTAATTTGAGGATTTTCTTTCTTCTAGCTCTTGAAGCTACATGGTTTACTGCTCTTGGCATATTAATTTCTCCTTTCTTTTTACGTCAGCGTCGAATTAAATCGAACTTTGGGCGCTGAGGGTAAATACTTATTTAACTAACAATTTAACATTTGCTTTACAGCTTTAACATTCGTTTTATCAACGATGGTAACGTAACCTAAATTACGTTTGCGCTTGGTTGATTTTTTAGTCAGAATATGACTTTTATACGCATGTTGTCTTTTAATCTTTCCGGTGCCTGTAAAAGAAAATCTTTTTTTAGCACTCGCTTTTGTTTTTACTTTTGGCATTTCTTGCTTAATTTAATAGTTATTTATGTTTAAAATCAATTTCTTATTTCTTGGGAGATAAAATCAATATCATCCTTTTGCCTTCTAATTTAGGCGTTTGATCAGGTTTGCCTACTTCTTCACAGGCTTTGGCAAAACGTAATAATACTTCTTCACCTTGCTCTTTATACATAATAGACCGACCTTTAAAAAACACATCCACTTTCACTTTATTCCCTTCCTGCAAAAAGCCTATTGCATGCTTTACTTTGAAATTGAAGTCGTGATCGTCGGTGTTGGGGCCTAATCGGATTTCTTTTATTGATATCTTGGCCGTTTTGGCTTTTAAATTTTTTTGTTTTTTCTTTAAACTGTATAAGAATTTCTGATAATCAATTACTTTACAGACCGGAGGATTGACATTGGGTGAAATTTCCACTAAATCTAAATCTCTTTGATATGCTATATCCAATGCCTCCTTGATAGACATGATTCTTGAGTCGCCATCTTCTAAAACTACACGAACAACCAATGAGTTTATTTCTCTGTTTATTCTATGCGGTTGTTCCTTTTTTTGAAAGGTTTTGTAACCTTGACGTCCGGGTTGGTTAAAGTGTGTCGCTATAATGTTATCTCCTATCTTTAGTTATTAAAAAATATTTTTTAGCGTGCAAAAATACAATTTTTATTCTTATGTTTTTTTAATAATGTGAAATCTTTTTCTTGTTTTAACTTTCTTATATCGGCTTAATAACCACTTCTTTAAAGATATTTATGCTTTTAAAGTATATTGTTTACATACAGAATGTGAATCTGAGCGATGCTATTTTTCGAATTATTTTTTTGGTAAATGATTTTTTACAAATGCTTTATTGCAAATTTATGTAATTTTGCAAGCAATTTAAAAAAGAGCAATCCCAATGGCAGAATACAAAGAAAAATTAAACAGTATCAATACCTTTATTTTTGATTTCGATGGTGTCTTAAGCGACGGTAAAGTGTGGGTGGGAGCTAATGGTGATCAAATCAGAAACACCAATGTGAAAGATGGTTATGCTATTCAATATGCACTTAAACAAGGCTATAATGTGTGTGTTATTTCCGGAGGTTATTCCGAAGGAATGAAAAAACGCTATGAGATTTTTGAAGGCATGGATGTTTTTCTTAAAATTTCCGATAAAGTGGAGACCTATAAACAATACTTGGAAATGAAAAATATTGAAGCTCGTCAAGTGCTGTTTATGGGCGATGATATTCCCGATTATGATGTAATGAAATTAGCCGGAGTGAAAGCCTGTCCCAACGATGCTGCCATTGAAATTCAACAAATTGCCGATTATATTTCTATTTTTAAAGGAGGTGAAGGCTGTGTGAGAGACGTGATTGAACATACGCTGCGTTTACACGGAAAATGGTTTTTAAACGGTGCCGTTATTTGGTAAGAATGTCTGTAAATAAGTTTCATATATTATTCTTTATCATATCGCTTTGTTTATTATCTTGTACTAACAAACAAGCAGACAAAAAGCGTACGGTCTTCCGCTACAACGAATCGGCGGGCATTACTTCCCTCGATCCGGCTTTTGCCAAAGACCAAGCCAATATTTGGGCTTGTAATCAATTATATAACGGATTGGTTCAATTAGATAGCCAATTGCAAATCCGGCCTTGTTTGGCCAAAACATGGACTGTCTCCGACGACGGTAAAACATATATCTTTTATTTGCGCGACGATGTATTCTTTCATCAAACCGATTTTTTTACTTTCCCAAAAAAGAAACGGAAAATGGTGGCTGCTGATGTGGTTTACAGCTTTAAGCGCATTGTCAATAAACAAATAGCTTCGCCGGGAGCTTGGATTTTTAATTTGGTCGATACCAACCAACAAGGGGAGCATGCTTTCTACGCTTTAAACGATACTACCGTAATGATTCGCTTAAAACACAGTTTTCCTCCCTTTTTGGGTTTGCTGTGCATGCAATATTGTTCGATCGTGCCTCACGAAGCCGTTGAGAAATACGGTAAGGATTTTCGTAAATATCCGCTAGGAACCGGTCCTTTTATGTTTAAAACATGGAAAGAGGGATTGAAGCTGGTGATGGTGAAAAATCCTGATTATTTTGAATACGAACAGGGGATACGTTTGCCTTACCTTGATGCCATTTCGATTTCTTTTATTATTGATAAACAATCTGTTTTTATGGAGTTTGTGAAAGGTAACCTCGATTTCATGTCGGGTTTGGACGCTTCTTATAAAGATGAGTTGTTAACCAAAGACGGACGTTTAAACCCTGTTTATGAAAAGAAAATCCATATGTTGACCATGCCTTATCTTAATACGGAGTATTTGGGAATATTAATGGAAAAGCAGCAAGCGGGAGCCAAAGATAATCCACTCCTAAAAAAGGAAATCCGTCAAGCTTTGAATTATGGTTTCGACCGTGAGAAAATGCTTAGGTTTTTGCGTAGCAATATTGGGAAAGCCGGTACTTATGGCATCATCCCTTACGGCTTGCCTCCTTTTGATACCAATAACACCTATGGCTATCGTTACAATCCGTCAAAAGCAAGGGCGCTAATGGCAAAAGCCGGTTATCCTGACGGAAAAGGTATGCCGCCCATCGTAATTTCGGTTTCGGAAAGTTATATGGATGTAATTCAATATATGGCTTATGAGTTGGAGCAAATCGGGTTTAATATCAAATTGTCGAAATTGCAATCTGGCACCCAGCGTCAAATGATTGCTAAATCGGAATTGCCTTTCTTCCGTGCTTCCTGGATTGCCGACTATCCCGATGCCGAAAATTACTTATCCTTGTTTTATTCTAAAAATTTTTGTCCGCAAGGGCCTAATTACACCCATTATTCTAATCCGCTTTTCGATAAGATATATGAACAGTCATTAAGTACTACCAACGATTCATTGCGTACGGATCTTTATCGAAAAATGGATAGTTTAATCATGGAAGAGGCACCGGTAGTTATTTTGTATTATGATCAGGTGTTGCGTTTTGTGAGTAATCAGATCGAAAATATCGACAATAACGCCATGAATTTGCTAACACTTAAACGTGTAAAGAAAAGAAACAACTAAAATACAGCAATCCGTTTAGTCGGGAGTTTCTTTTTAGGGATTATGTTGTAAAATAAATACGGTATTTTGTTTATGTAATTGAGGAAGGGGAGAGTTACGCCAATCTTTTATGCTTTTTGTTGCAATATATTCTCCTGATAGAGTGAGATTACAGGCAATGCAAAGGTGAGTGGAAGGCATGCACACTTCCAACAGTTGTTGCAGAAGTTGATTGTTACGATATGGAGCTTCCATAAATATTTGGGATTGATTGTTTTTGCCCGATTGCATTTCCATGTTTCGGATTTTAGCGGTTAGTTGTTGCTTGTCGGTAGGAAGGTATCCATGGAAGCAGAAATGTTGTCCCGACAGTCCCGATGCCATCAATGCCAACATCAAAGAAGAAGCGCCTACAAGCGGAATCACTTGGATGCCTTTGTTATGAGCCGCCGATACGAGCAAAGCCCCGGGGTCGGCAACGCAAGGCAGACCGGCTTCGGAAAGTAATGCCATATCGTTTCCTACAAAAGCGGGAGCAAGCATTTCGAGACTGTTGATATGGGTAGTATGTTCATTCAGGAGTTGAAAATCACAATCGTCGATAGGAAAAGCGGGGATAACTTGACGCAAAAAACGTCGGGCGGTACGAAGTTCTTCTACGACAAAATAACGGATGTTGCCTAAAATGTCAATGTTAAATGTTGGTACACAACGCTGTGGTTCGTCACCTCCCAATGGGGTAGGGATGAGGTAGAGTTTTCCGTGTGTGCTGGTTCCGGTCAAGGCTTACAATCCTAATTCTTTTTTCACCCATTCATATCCGTTTTCTTCTAATTTCACGGCAAGGTTTTTATCGCCTGTCATGGCAATTTTACCTTCATAGAGAATATGAACAAAATCGGGTACAATATAATCGAGTAAACGTTGATAGTGTGTGATTACCAACATGGCATTGTTTTTATTATGGAGGGAATTCACTCCCGAGGCTACGATACGCAGTGCATCAATATCCAAACCTGAATCTGTTTCATCGAGCACGGCGAATTCAGGTTCGAGCATGGCCATTTGGAAAATCTCGTTGCGTTTCTTCTCTCCGCCCGAAAAGCCTTCATTCACAGAACGGTTAGAGAGTTTAGCCGTCATCTCGACAATTTTCTTTTTTTCTTCCATCAGCACCATAAATTCGGCACCCGTCAAAGCGGCCTGTCCACGGTATTTGCGAATTTCGTTCAATGCCGTTCGCATGAAGTTGGTCATACTAACACCTTGAATCTCTACCGGATATTGAAATCCGAGAAAGATGCCTTCACGGGCTCGGTCTTCAATCGATAAATCGAAAAGATTTTTACCTTTATAATAAATTTCACCTTGGGTAACATCAAAAATATCCCTACCGGCAATCACGCCGGCTAAGGTGCTTTTACCGTTTCCATTGGGTCCCATCAATGCATGTTTTTCACCTTTATTAATGCTGAGATTCACTCCTTTGAGTATTTCTTTCCCGTTAATTGAAACATGCAAGTTCTTAATTTCTAATAATAATGTCATAATCTTGTGTAAAGAATGAGATTGCAAAGGTACACGATTTTTTCGTATGAATCATTCCCCTGATTCAGTTTTTTTACCAATGGGGTGAAAAGGCATTTTCCAAATGTTTTATGTCGGTTTTATCTCCTGATTGTAGGATGGATATAATGTCGAAACGGGCTTCTTTCATTATATTATTACGGGTTATGTAAGTATGTGCCGCTCGAATATAGTTCTTTTGTTGTTGTCGTGAAACGAAATCTTCCGGCTCACCAACAACATTCGAGCTGCGTGTTTTAACTTCGCAAAAAAGAATAAAAGTCTCGTTTTGTGCAATGATGTCGATTTCCAAATGTCCGAAATGCCAATTGGTTTCAAGTATGCTATATCCTTTTTTAAGCAGATATGCTTTGGCAATACTTTCACCTTTACTACCGGTTTCTTGTTGTTCTGTCATATGAATAATTTTTTTTACGTAAATGATATGCAAAAGTATTAAAAAACAATATTACTATTTTATCAGACAAAGTATTTTTTCTCTTCGTATACAACAATAATGTGAAAAGATTTAATAGGCTTGATTGTTAAATGATTTAAAAAAAAAGAAAAAAAAAGAATGGATAAAGGTAAATGTACAAGCTTTATTGCTATCTTTGCAGACTGAAAAAATAAAGATAATTAAATTTAAACAGTAATGAAGAAGATAGCAAATTCTCGTATCGTGATCATTTTCGCACTTATAGTTATTGCAATGTTAATCCGTTTGTTACCTCATCCGCAAAACTTCACACCCATAGCAGCCATTGCTCTTTTCAGCGGAGCTTTATTGGGGAAAAAATGGTATGCTTTTATTGTACCCATGGTGATTATGTTATTAAGCGATATCGTTTTAGGATTTCATTCCACCATGTGGGCGGTTTATTTGTCTTTTGCTTTGGTGATAGTCTTAGGAATGTTTTTATGCCGCACGATGCGTTTCACCCATGTGTTTTTCACCGCTTTATTATCTTCAGTATTATTTTTTGTAATCACGAATTTTGCTTGTTTCATGCACGGATGGTACGGTTATACGACCACCGGTTTATTAACTTGCTATCAAATGGCAATTCCTTTCTTCAGAATGGAATTATTATCAACCATGGTTTATGCCGTTGCTTTTTGGGGAATTCACTATATGGTTACTAAAAAAGTTTGGGCAATCCGTTAATTATAAGTTTATATAGTTTTATTACATAAAAAAGGTATGGAGTTCATACCTTTTTTTTTGCCTGAAAATGGAGAAGAGAATAACTTATTATGGAAGGTGTTTTCTATATATGAATGTTATAATCAATCCGTAAATTAAAAACTCCGCAAGACCGAACAAAGTCCATTTGGCAACCAATACAAAGGGAATGGCATATTGCATATATTGATTAAGATCCACAACCACTATCATCAATACGGCAAAAAACAAGCTATGAAACAACGATTCTTTATAACTTCCTGTTTTTCGCCATTTCGAATAACTGAAGGAGAACAAGGTAGCAATTGCAAGCGTTACAAAAATGCTTATCCACATCTTTTCATTTATATCCGGTCGGTGAATACTTGAAAGCACGGCGTTTTCTTTTTTTAGAATGATTAAATGGATAAATCCGTTCCACAATAATGCAAATAGCGTAATTATAAGGCTTGCGCTTATCAACGGAAAATACTTTTTGACTTGTTTTTGATTTTCTTTTGTCTTTACCATATAAATTGATATTAAAAAATAGTTTTAATTTAGGAAGCAAAAGTACTATTTTTGTTGAAAAAATAATATTGATAACAATTATAATTTTGTATATTTTTGCACTGAGAAAAAATGATAATCTTGATATTAAAGTAACAGAATTAATAATAAATATAAAAGTATATGAAGCTGGAGAAAATATTAGATAATGTTAATTCTTTAGAAAAAAATTCATTTTTAAAAATTATTGATACTATTAAATCTAGTAATCCTAAAAACAGTAAGGAAATTGATAAAATACTATCAGATACAAATAATGATTTGAAAAGTGTTGATAGTATTAATATTGTCAAAGTTTTTAATTTAGTAAAAAATGAATTTGCTGATACTGTTAGATCTGAGTTTCTTAATATGTCATCTCAATTAGACATTCTTATCGACATTTTAATCAAAGATGGTAATTGCATTTTGAAACAAAATTGGCTTTCTAAGCTTTATGAAAACGAGTTAATTGAAATTAAAAGGAAAACTCAAGCATTAAAATCACAATTATTATTAGAAAAATCTGAAATAGAAGAATGTAGAAAAAGAGATTATATGATTTATAAATCTTGTGTTGAAACTGCATACGCCAATGATATTGATAATAATAGAGAATCCAAAATTACGAACGATGAGCAATGCATTCTTGTTACTTTAATTCAAAAATTAGAATTATCTCAAGAAGAAGTAAAAAACATTAATTATTTAATTAAACAACCAGAAAAGAAAGATATTGAAAGTGTTATTGCATTTTTAAAAAACATAGGAATTATTTTTTATTCTAAAAAAAATAATATAATCTATGTGGCAGATGAAATTGTATCTATCCTACGAAAAATAAGGAAAAAAGAAATTGCTGATAAATATTTACGTCGAGTACTTAAAACCCTTAAGGAACCTCAAATAAATATAATATGTAAGAAGCATAACATTAATATAAAGGATCTTAATTATGATTTTAAAATAAAACAAATTATTAAGGAAGGCATCTCATTTACTCATTTGCTTTTAAATGAGATATATAAAGATAATATAACTTTGAGTGAAAAAAAGAAAATAATAAATGAATTATGGGAACAAGGTCTAAAAGCGCAATATTCTCTTAAAGGAAATACTATTGAAGAAAAAATTGAAAATATTATTAAATATTTTGAAGAAATTGAAAAAGATGATAAAGTAGGAATTTCAATAGAAGGTTATGAAAAATTACTTGTTGATTTTAATGAAGGTTTAAAATCATTTAGAAAATATGTGCTTGAGGAATTTGAATTTTCCGAAGATACAGAGATTAACACATCTACTTTATTAGAATATAACTTGAAACCTAGAGATATTCTTGATATTATACCTATTGAAGATTTAAAAACTTTTGTTTTGAATAAACAAATAAAATCAAGAGGTGATTTAGTTATGAATATACTTGATGCATATAAAGATGCGGAAAATATGATGATTGAGAATTATGAAGCTATTGGTTTTAGAAATCTTAGTTTGTTAAAAGAAAATGGTATACTAATAAAAGAAAGCGATTTAGGACTAAAGTTTGAAGAAATTACAAAATCAATATTAACTAAACTTGGATTTAATGTGGATGAGAATTTAAAAAAACAATTAAATACTACAAAAGATAAAGCCGATATAATTCTCAATCTTGATGACAATAATATAATAATAATTGAGTGTAAAACAATTAAAGAAAGTGGGTATAATAAATTCAGTTCAGTTTCCAGACAAATCAAATCATATGTTAAATTGGCTGAAAATAAAGGATATAATGTTGTAAAGTCTTTACTTGTTGCTCCTGATTTTAGTGATGAGTTTGTAAATGAATGTGATTTGGAATTTGAAATTAATTTATCATTAATTACAGCAAAATCTTTGCTGAATATTTTAGACAGCTTTAAAGTATGCAAATTGAAACAATTACCTTATCAATTGTTAATGAAAGATGTACTAATCAAAGAAGAAAGAATTATTAAAGCAATATGTAAATAACTTTAATGTTTCTAAAACCTTATTGTATATATAATCAGAACAAAGAATCTCTTGGCTTTTTATCGAAAAATAGTGAATACAAAATCATTATTCTTTTGTGATTCTGACAACGGTTCGGCGGTTTTGTTGTCGTCCCTCGGGAGTTTGATTGGAAGCTATTGGTTGGGTATCGCCGTAACCTTGTGTGGTAATGCGATTGGCTGCTATTTCTTTTTGGATTAAATAATTGCGCACAGCTTTGGCACGGTTTTGCGAAAGTAGTACATTCGATTCGGGTGTTCCTACATTATCGGTATGACCGGCAATTTCAATTTCCATTTGAGGTTTAACTTTCAATAATTCCACCAATTGATTCAAGGTATTATAGGATTCGGGCTTGAGGGTTGATTTGCCGGTATCGAAAAAGACATTATCGAGGGTGTAGGTTTTGGGCGGGTCGTATTGAATCGTAAGTTGATAAGTAAAAATTCCGGTTTTGTTAGGAATAGGCATGGTGTCGTATTTCACACTTCCACTAATGGTTTTATATATAATAATGTAATTATCGCCTTCGGGGATGAGGAGTGAAAATTTCCCGTTTTTGTCGGTAATACCTTTAAACTGTTGTTTGCTTTTAATGCCTTGCAGCAGGATGATTTCTCCTTGACGGGCTTTGCCGTTCATCGAAGTTACGCTTGTGTTTAAAAGTGCTTTGGTTTCGGTGGCTTCCAATGTTTGTCCATGGCATGAAAATGTAGTCTGAACGACAATAAACAAAATTAGGGTTAAATATGGGTGTTGCGTTTGCATAGGATTAATATTTTATTGGAATTATTCCCAAAAGTCGGAAGCGATTTCAATGATATTGCCTTCGGGGTCGGTAACCATGGCCGAACGCATATTCCACGGTTCGTTTCTGGGAGTATAGATTCCTGTGGCTCCGTTGGCAATAAGGCGATGATAGGTGCTGTCTACTTTCGCCGGATCGCCCACATTAATGGCTAATTCGAAGCTGCCGTTTACACCCATGGGGAAGGAGAGATCTTTGCCTATCAATTGTTGTAAAGCTTTGCGTTCATACATGGCAAAGCGAATGCCTTCATGCTTGAATTCGGCATAAGGACCTTCGCGATCCCATTCAATATCAATTCCGATAACATCGTGATAAAAATCAACCATTTTGTGGAGATTGTTTACAAAGAGACCAATCATGTCAAATTTTATTTTCATAATAATTGTTTTAAAGAAATGTTTACTAATAATTTAACGATGAATAGATACAGTCCTAATATATGAAAAGCTGCTTTACCAAAGCAGCTTTTAGATTACATAGCTATGTTAGTGATGTTAGAATTTTTTAACAGCAATAACAACAACCGATCGAAGTTTTCCGGTCTTCTGAAGAATTGGTGAATCTTGATTGAAGAGTTTCACATGGGCCGATTCGGTTTCGGTGGGTACTTCTGTCGAAGACCAAACCATTCTTTCAGTTGAGGAAAAGTTGATGTCTAATTGATCTCTAACGGAATGCATATCAACCACTTCATTAATAGCCGGAAGATACCAGCCTGTAATACCGTCAACATTTTTATCATCACACCATTTAAAAGCAGGGAAATTGTTGATATCGAAACTGCTTTTTACTTTACTCATATTGGCAACACCATCATCTAAACTCTGAATATTGGTTGCATTAATGTCGGTACTCCATCTAACTATAGAGTTATCTAAAGAGATTATCATCCCGTGTTTACCGCCGTCGGTGATTTTATACACTTGTCCTTTAACACCGCCAACATCATACATGTCGCCTACAGCATAAATTTCGGGATTGACAGTTAGCGTTATCGTTGCTTCTCCAACAGCACCTTCATTGTCGGTAGCTGTTGCTTTGAGTGTATGACTTCCTTCAGATAAGGTTCCTGATGGTATGGTGAACTGATAGGGTGTATACTTAATGGTTTCAAATAAATTGTTGTCGATATGTAATGACACTTCAGTTACACTCCCTTTTTTGTCTTCGGCATTGATTGTTACAACTATGCTGTCGGATGTACTAAAAATATCTTTGTCTTTCGGAGATTCAAAACTGCAATCGGGTGCTTTATTACAACTTGTAAGAGCGACGATGCATGCGAATATTACAATGTTTAATTTTGCCATATAAATATATTTTAAAGGGTTTATTTATTTTTCTGCAAAAATAATAAAATATTAAGTTAAAATTTAGTATTTAATGTTTTTTTTATTGAATTATCCATTTGAGGGTTTTATTGCCTGATGGTGTGCCTATCACACAAAAGTAAATGCCGGGTGATAAAGCTTGTGCGTTTAGCTCAACGGTGTTGCGTCCCTCATTATAATGTTTTTTAGTTATCTTTAATATTGTTTTATCGCTGAGGTCGGTGATGCGGATGTCGACAGTGCTTGCTTGCAACAATACAAATTGTAAACGCGAATTGTCGTCAGCGGGATTCGGATAAATGTTTGCACCGGAAAGTATAGGGGAGGCCTCACTTATATTGTTAAACTCTAAACTGTCAATGGCGTAATGATATAATAATCCAAAATTTATTTTTGCTATTTCTTTCATATATTCAAAATTGCAGTTTTGATATATATCATTCATCGAATGATAATAAGGGGAAAACCTGTATTCTCTTAAATAGTTAACTTTATATCCTTTTGAAAAATAAGAATAACTGTCGCTACGGTTAAAGTATTTGTTTCCGGAACTACCCGGAATAAAGGCGTAAAGCCTCGTAAATTTATGACATATCGCTTCGGTTGTTTGCATGATATCGGAAGAGTTGAAATAAACGGAGATAAAAACCATCCAATCTTGTTCTTCGGGTTGATGTCCTACCATGTCGTTGTTGAGCATGACGGCAATTTTTTCTTGTTGCTTCAGACGTTTTTCTGCATCGTAACGGGAACCGTGCAATCCAAGCTCTTCGGCATCATATCCCATAAAGTCGACCGATAATCTGGGTTTTATGTTGTATTTATGGAAAATACGTGCCATCTCAATCATTGTGGCAATACCCGACGCATTATCGTCGGAACCGGTAGTGGTGTTATAGAGAAAATTTATGGTGTCATAGACAATAGCATCTAAATGAGCTCCGATGATAACTGTTGAATCGGGATGTTCGTTTCCGCTTATACTTCCTTTTACGTTATACATCCACGCTTCGAATTTTCCGGCTATCTTCGTCGAATCATCCACATAGAAAGAGTCGATGGCGGCATTGTCGATCCCGTATTGATGCAAACGCTCAACTAAGTATTCCGCTGCCTTTTTGTTGTTATGCAAACAAAAACGTGAAGGGAATGCTTGCATATCCATCACGGTGCGTTTTATGCTGTCGCCGTTAATTTCAGATAGCATGTTTGTAAATGTTTCGTTCTGTGCAAATCCCGAACTGAATGAATGAAAGATTAATAATATTAAGATAAATTTTCTCATAAAAATACTTTGTGTAAAATTTTGGCAAAAATACATTAAATTGTAAAATGCCAATGAAAGAAATACAATTAAGTAATTATGAGTTATGAATGATGAAAAAGTCGCGAGTGCTGAAATCAATTAAAAATTAAGAATTATGAATTAAAAAATAGGCGGAAGTAGGAGGTTGCAAGTCAACGCTCTGAGAAACTGAAAACTGAGAGCTGACAGCTTTTTCCCTTTTATCATTCTTTTGCGTTTTGCGACATCTCACGGCATTCTGTATTAAAACATAATGGTAAATCTCATGGCACCTCAAAAAAAAAAATTAAACATAATAATCCTTGATAAGGATTTTATTAAATAAAAATGTAAATTTGCAAACCTAAACATAAATAAAAATGAAGAAAGTATTGATTGTTATCACAGCATTAGTAGGTATGATGTATATGACCTACGGACAAAAGCAAATTTCAAACCATTCACATGTAGCTAAATATCAGGAAAAAATTGAGCAAGCTTATGCTAAGCACAAACATAATTCTTTCCCGAAAGATGACATTCTCCCCAAAAAACCAAAAGAAAATGAGCCTTTTCAAAAAAGTAGATTTTGGGATTGGGATACCGTTGTTGCTTATGATGTTTTAGATGATTTATATTATCGTGCAACCCAAACATTTGATGCTTCCGGAAATGTGTTAACCTATTTAGCGGAAAGGAGGGTGAATAATGCGTGGAAAAATGAGGAACGCTATTCTTATACCTATGATGTTAACAGAAATGTGTTATCTTATTTAAAAGAAATATGGGAAAATGGAGCTTGGAAAAATACTACTCGTTCTACTTATAATTATGATGCTTCCGGAAATATGTTAACTTCTTTATATGAATATTGGATAAATGATGCTTTTATAAATGATGTTCGTTATACTTACACCTATGATGCTTCCGGAAATATGTTAACTTCTTTATATGAATATTGGATAAATGATGCTTTTATAAATGATGTTCGTTATACTTACACCTATGATACTTCCGGAAATATGTTAACTTCTTTAAATGAAAGATGGGAAAATGATGCTTGGATAAATATTAATCGTTCTACTTATACTTATGATGCTTCCGGAAATACGCTATCTTATTTATCTGAAGTATGGAACAATGATGCATGGGTAAATATTTATCGTATTACTTATACCAATGATGCTTTAGGAAATCATTTAACCTGGTTATATGAAGCATGGAAAAATGATGCTTGGATAAATAGTTTTCGTCGTTCTTGGACTTATGATACTTCCGGAAATATGTTAACCGATTTATTTGAAGTATGGGAAAATGATGTTTGGAAAAATGAGGAACGTGAAACTTTTACCTATGATGTTTCCGGAAATATGTTAACTGATTTATTAGAAGTATGGGAAAATGATGTTTGGGTAAATTATGAACGTGAGACTTATACTTATAACAATTACGGGAATAGTATAAGCGGTTTTTTTGAAAAATGGGAGAATGATAATTGGGTTCCGGATTTTAATAATAATGTTTTTTATTTGTATATAAATAAATATAGTAGTTATATTCCCATTGGAAATGTTTATCGCTTCGAAGCATCTTTTGTTTCTTTTGGAACTGATATTGCAAAAACAACCCAAAACAATCAATCCATTAATCTCTATCCTAATCCGGCTTCCAATATGTTGAATATTTGTTTGGATAAAGAAGAAAACA
>MWCE01000037.1 GCA_002069895.1 Bacteroidetes bacterium ADurb.Bin234
CGATTGCCGTAATAAATCTGTCCGCCGACAAATAAAGGTTGAATGGCTTTGATACCGGCCGAATATCCGTATTGGATAAATGAATAATCAATGCTTGTGTTGAAACGCGGAAAAGTGTATTCGGGGGTTGTGATGTTTAAGGTGGGTATGTTGATAGGGTCAACGCTTAATTCCATATTCAGGTTCATTGTTCCCTTTGTGGAACCGTAAAGACCCAAAAGCGAAGCGGAAATCTTTGGAAAATAGTTGGTAAAGGCTTCTTTTTTGGTTTGCTTGGCCATGTCGATGCTGAGTAATTTGTTTTTGATATCAACATTGTGTTGCAAAGCGAGCGAGAGGCAGGAATCTAAGGTATAAGTGGGCTGTGCCGGTAGTAAGCGGCTGCATATTATGCATAAACATATAAAAGCTATCTTCTTCATAATTTGTTCCTTCTATTTCTAACCACAAAGATTTTCTTAGGGTCTAATTTCTGAAAAACGATCCAATAACTAACGGGAAGCACGGTAACCACAAACAACATCGACAACCATGTGCCGAAGCAAACCACCACTCCCATGGGAGCCCATAAGGAACTTCCGCTGATAATCATAGGGATAACACCCATAGACGCTGCCGCCGAAGTAAGGAAAATGGGTCTCATTCTTCTTTTGCCGGCTTCAATGGCTGCTTCGTAGGCGGTTTTGTTGTAATGTAATCTTTGTTCCTCGGCATAATCATACATGATAATACCGTTCCTGACGATAATACCCATCAATGCTACCAATCCCAAAACGGAGGTGAGCGAGTATTCCATCCCCATAATTAAAATACCTACTGAACCGCCGAAGATTGAAAGCAAGGCAGCTCCCAATATCAATAATGCCAGACTGATTTTACGAAAATGAAAAACCAAAATCATAAATATAATGGCTATAGCTATGATTAGGCCATAAATAATCATAGGCCTCAGTGTCAAATCTTGTTCTCTAACACCTCCCCATTGCACTTCGATCGTTTCCGGAAGTTTACACTTGCTTTTTATCCGTGCTTCCACTTTTTCGGTTGTATTCACAACATTGTAATTCCGTTTCACATCAGATAACAGACTGATGCAATACAAGCCGTTACGCCTGACTATCTGTCCGGGATTAAAGTCAGGTTCAACTGTTGCGATTTGTCGTAAAGGGACGGCATTGCCTATTAAGGTAGATATATATTCATTCGGTATGTCTTCAAAAGAGTTTGATGTGTTATTGCTGGCTTTCAAGACTATATCAACAGCATAATCGTCTTCCCAAACGGAAGTGATGGGGATGCCGTTACTGAAACGCAATGCCAGGTTGTTGGATACGTCGACTTTGCTTATTCCCAAATTGTTGGATTCAATATTGTTGATGTTGACGTACACGCCGGCTTGTTGTTCTCCGTAATCGCTGCGAAGGTTAATGAGTTCTTTCATTTGTGTGATTTCCTTTTTAACGATGGATTCGGCTTCTAATAAATCGTTTAAATTATTACTCGTTAAGCGAATTTCGATAGGATAGGAGGCAAATACAAAATCCAATTGCTTAAAGCGGATGTTGGCTTCTGGGAAATAATCGGCATAGCGCTCGCTGTAATCGGTTAACACTTCGTTGGTAGTTTGGAAATCGGTAGTGCTTACTATGAATTGGGCATAACTGGGGTCGGGCATATTGGGTGCATAGCATGTATGAAAACGAGGCGAAGATGTTCCTATAAAAGAAGTAATGGAAGTTATCCTTTTGTCTTTATTTAATATGTTTTCAAGCGAATCGGCAATTCCGGCGGTTTTTTGTATGGGTGTGCCGGTGGGTAAATACATTTCAACGGCAAACTGGTTCCTTTCGGTTACAGGCATCATTTTTTGAGGCAGATTAAGAAATACTATCACGCCTGTGATGATAGCACCTATTGCTATTAAAATAACAGTGCGAGGATACTCAAATGCTAAATGTATGATCTTGTTGTATTGTTTTTGAATGAATTCGGCTATTCTGAAACTTAAATTGTTTTTTTGTTTGCCATGAGTTTTCAGTCCTTTTTTTATGAATTTGAATTGTATGATAGGAATAAACAACATAGCAACCAACAATGAAATAAACAAGGTAATGGTTACCGTCCACGGAAATGCCAGCATAAAATCATGGAAAAGACCGGTTGTGGTAAACAGGAAAGGATAAAAGGTAATACTGATGGCTAAAGTAGCCGATAATATGGATTTGAATAATTCTTTGGCACTCGACACAGAGGCTTCAAAAGGCGGTATCTGATGGTCGAGTTTTTCCAAATAATTGTCGATAATCACCACCGAATCATCCACGATAATGCCTAAGATTACAATCAAACCGGCTAAAGTAACGGTGTTGAGTTCAAAACCTAAAGCGAAAAGAATACCGATGGAAATGAAAATGGTTATGGGAATGGTCATGGCTGCGATGGATGCTACTCTTAAAGGTTGCAGCAGCATGATAACCAATAAAACAGTGCAAATTGCAATGATCATTTCTTTTAAGAAAGTATTCACCGCTTTATTCACTACATCGGGTTGGTCGGCGACTTTGAAAAGATGTACATCGGGAGGAAGTTCTTTTTGAAATTTCTTCAACACTTTGTCCACGTCTTTGCCGTATTGCACGATGTTCTTTCCCTCTTGCATTTCCAATGACAGCAACAAGCATTTATTGCCGTTGTTTTTGATGTAATTACTCGGCTCGGAGTACTCACGTTTGATGGTGGCAATGTCTTTTAATCGAATAACATTGCCTGTGGGATCAGTGTAAATGATTTGTTCCGCTACATCGTTTTCGTTTTGATAAGTTTCGGAAATATGGATAGGAGCGGCTATTTGATCGTTAACGACTGTACCGCTGACGGTATGAAATCCTTGTGCAAATAATGTTACCAATAAAGTAGAGGTGTTGATGCCGTAAGCAGCTAATTTTTCTTTGTCCAAATAAACCGAAATTTGCTCGTGTTGAAGTCCGTAATGCCTTAAATTCGATACCGACTTGATTTGTCTTAAACGGTTTTCGAGGTCTTCGAGGTATTGTTCCAGTTCGCGATAAGTTTTATCCTTTGATTCCATGGAAATAAGAATGGCCGATGTTTCGCCGAAATCATTGCTGGCGGTTAAAGCCAATACGCCCGAAGGTAGCTTCATTTTAAATTCACTGAGTCCATGACGGAATTTCGACCAGAACTCATCGTTGTTTTTTATTTTATCGTTCAACTCAACCACTATGATAGCCAAGCCGTCTTTGGAAATGGAATAAGTCCTGTCTTTTTTTATTTCCTTATAACTAAAGAGATATTTTTCAAGCGGTTTGGTTAGTTGTTTTTCCACTTCTGCCGAGGAAGCACCCGGATAAATTCCGATAACCAATCCTTGACGAATGGTGAATACGGGAAATTCCTGTTTAGGCATTATAAACAGGGAATATAAACCGAAAAGCATTAGCATCACCACAAACAAATAAACAATCTGTTTGTTTCGCATGGCAAAAGCTACCATTCGTTCCATGCGGCTGTTCATCGGATATTGATTTTCGAACCTTCACTCACTTTTTGCTGTCCTTTGACAATGACCCTGTCGTTCAACTGTAATCCGTCGAGAATCACGATGCCGTTTTTTTGCAAAGGACCTGTAACGACATATTGTTTGTGTGCCGTGCTATCTTTCGCCAGCCAAACATAATGTTTGCCGGTATGAGATAATTTCACCGCTTGTAAGGGTAATACGATATAAGGAATGCTATCGTTGGCAAGTATGCTTACACTACATATCATACCGGGCATCAACTGTTTGTCGGCATTTGATACCGGTATAATGACTTCATAACTGTGGGATAGAGGATTGGCAACGATTCCTTTTTTTTCGACTCTGCCTTCATAGAGCCGGTTGTTTAAGGCTGCTACGCGTATTTTAGCCTTTTGTCCGGAATAAATAGAGGAGATAATGTTTTCGGGTATGGCCACTTTAATATTTACGTTCTTATTGCTTAAAAGGCTGAGTGCTTCCATGGTAGGCATCACATACATGCCTTTTTCAATATTGCGTTTGCCGATAATACCGGCGAAAGGGGCGTGTAAATCGGCTGCAGAAAGATTTTTTGAGGCGATATTGGCCGACGACTTGGCTTTTTCCAATTGTGTCAGCATGTCCATCCATTGCAATTCGGTAACACTTCCGTTTTTATGTAATTGTTCCATCCGATGATAGGCATCCTCGGCTTGCTTCAACATGGCCATAGCAGCATCGTTGGTGCTTTGCAGGTTTTCGCGGTTGAGGCTTGCCAACATCTGCCCTTTATCTACATATTGCCCTTCTTTTACATATACCTGTTCTACATTCCCCGGCACGAAAAAACTTAAGGAAGAAGAAAATTCTTCTTCTATTTTTCCGATATAGTTTTGATATAAAGTGTCACTATAGGTATTTACTTTCATTATTTCGACCGTGACCGTTGTCGTTTTGTTCTTTTGCATATAGTCCTTGCATGCATTCAAAGATAGCAAACCCCAAAATACCACATAACAAACTATTTTCTTTTCCATTCTCATACATGTAAAGATTTATTATATTACGGTAAATGATAAATTTTATTGTTGTTTAAGAATGAAATTTAAACTTCTTGCTTTTGTTTTTGTTTATAATAAAAAATCATTATCGTCCGGTATAAATTCTGTTATGGATATAGATTCTGAGCGAAGCGAATAATCTGTTACCTTTTATCGGATAATAGTAATAAAAAATCAAAACATGATGAAGAGAGTTACTGCAGCTAAGTTTGTTTTATTTATTATTTTATTTAATGTATTATCAATAGATGTTATGGCACAATATAAAGAATTAAATGAAGAAGAAGTGGCTATTTTCGCCGGCGGTTGCTTTTGGGGTGTTGAACACCTGATGCAACGACAAAAAGGAGTGATTTCGGTCGAAAACGGATATACCGGTGGAACGACACAACATCCTACTTATGAAGAAGTATGTCAAAGTATTGGGGGACATGCCGAAGCTGTGCGTGTGGTTTACGATCCGCAACAGACAGATTATGAAACATTGGCAAAGCTATTCTTCGAAATCCACGACCCGACTCAGCTAAACCATCAGGGACCGGATGTGGGTTTGCAATACCGTTCCGAAATTTTTTATCTTAATGATGAACAAAAACAAATTGCCGAAAAGCTGATTCAAATCCTTAAAGACAAAGGCTACGATGTGAAAACAACAGTAACACAAGCATCCGCCTTCTATCCGGCCGAAGATTATCACCAGGATTATTATCAACTAAAAGGTACATTGCCTTATTGCCATGTGTATACGAAACGGTTTTAACAAAAGAATCTGAAGTTAATAATAAATTTGATGTTGTTAAAAGAATGGTTGAAAAATAAATTATGTTGTAAACGAAAAATATAATTATTCCATCAGAGGGTAATTTAATCCTGGATTTTTCTCATTTAACTCATTAGTCGCAAGATTAAATAATTCTTTAAATTCATCATCATTAATTAAATTGTCCCCCTTAAGTTCAGCCAACAATTTTATTCTTTTATCATATTTTTTTTTCCCTATTATGGTTGTATAACATAAATTATCGGTTGCATCTAATACTTGATCTTGTATAAAATCTTCTAATAAAATAAAATTTGGAAATGAGATAGAGATTCCTTCTATAAATGTATTATAATTAATTCTAAGGTTTTGGAGGGCTTCATTATCAAATACTATTTCATTATTATCATTAATTGATACAATATACATGTCGTTGAAATTATTAATAAAATTATTGAAATCTATAAAATAGGGATTTGTTACAAATTCAAAAATATTAATTTCAGTCGATTCTGATAAATTTTGAATATATGAACTCGTTGCATTTTTATGCGTTTTGGAATTGTTTTGTTCTAAACTTATACTTTCATTTTTGATTATAGCATCTTCTTTTTTACAAGAAAATAGAATCAATAATTGAACAACAGTCATAATAATAATGACAATATTAAAATTACTTTTTTTCATGAGATTATTATTTATAAATTATTTACGATTATCTATTATATTATAACCTTGACTATATGTTTTATAATCAAAATTCATATAAGAAGGTTTTTCTGTTAAGTCAATATCTGTTAAATGTGATTCTTGTTTTATAAAACCGATTTCTTGTAAAGAAACATTATTTGGATGAAATACGGAAGATGATACCGGTATATATACGTGATTAACGAGCAAAGCATCTTCGTTAAAAGTTGATTCAAAATAACCACCAAATATAAATTCAAGACTGAAAACACTTATAATTGCTGTAGTATCGGTTATGCGTTTTCGAATATTGTGTTTTTGTTTAGTCCAATTATTCCAAGTAATGAATTCATAATTACCTAAGTGTGTATAAAAGCAAAGAAGTGGTTTGCTTTCAATAAAGCGCATGGCATCTCTCATGTTTTTGATAATAACTTCTTTTTTCTTATGATTTATAACATATAAATTGTTCCCATCACTAATATATTGTATAGAGTCGATATTTTCAAATAAATTAATGTAGGGAAGTTTTTGTCTTGTTTCTTTTGTGACATCTCTTTTAATAAATGTGAGAGAATAATCTTTTGCAATAGGGGGGGTGTTAATATCTGTGAGTTGTTTTTCCGTAAAATTTAGTTTACCATATTCAATTAAAAAGCTTTTGGTTGTTGTTATATCAATGATTTTTTTCTTGTTTTTTTTGATAAAACTATGTTTCTTATTTTCTTTGTTTTCTTTTATAACTCCATCCGCAAAACAGTTGCTATATGTTAAAGAAATTATAATTCCTATTATAATTGAAATTGTTTTCATGACTTTATATATTTGTGGAAATCGGTGTAAGGACTTGACGTCCATTTTTTTCATTTAATTTGTTAACAGCATTATTATATTTTAATGTAAATTCAGATTGATTAATATAACCATGATCATAAAGCCAATATGCATACTTAATCCTTATCCAAAATATTATTTTACCTTTAGTAGGAGGTTCAGGTCCATAACAAAGAAAATCCTCACTTGCATCAAGTATTTGTTCTTGAATATTTTCATCTAATGTGATAAAAATAGGGTAAGCAATTTCTATTCCCGATATAAAATTGTTATATTCTGTTTCTAATTGTTGCATTTCGGGAATATCACTAATAATATCTCCATTATCATCAAAAATAAAAAAGTTTCCATTAGTATATTCTTCCATGAGAGAATGTGTGAATTGGGCATATTGTAAAAAATAGGGATTTGTTACAAATTCAAAAATATTAATTCCAGTAAAATCCGACAAGTCTTGAATATATGAAATAGTTGCATCTTTATGCAATTTGGTATTATCAAGGTTTAAACTGATTTTATTATTTTTATTTAAATTGTCTTCCTTTTTACAGGAAAATAAAATTCCTGAATTAATTATAGTTATAATTACAATGACAATGATACGATTACTTCTTTTCATTTTAATTGATTTTTTTTTATTGATTATTCTAAAAATATATTTTCAATTTTATTGAATATTTAAAAATTATTTTAATGTAATTATAATACGGCCATTTTTTTTATTTAACTCTGATGCTGCTAAATTATAAAGTTCATTAAATTCTTTTGTTGTTATCAAACCTGCATCATACATTTTGTGAGCAAGATTTAATTTTTTAAAGAATTTTTTTTCTCCTTTAACATTTCCATAACAAAGAAAATCCTCACTTGCATCAAGTATTTGTTCTTGAATATTTTCATCTAATGTGATAAAAATAGGGTAAGCAATTTCTATTCCCGATATAAAATTGTTATATTCTGTTTCTAATTGTTGCATTTCGGGAATATCACTAATAATATCTCCATTATCATCAAAAATAAAAAAGTTTCCATTAGTATATTCTTCCATGAGAGAATGTGTGAATTGGGCATATTGTAAAAAATAGGGATTTGTTACAAATTCAAAAATATTAATTCCAGTAAAATCCGACAAGTCTTGAATATATGAAATAGTTGCATCTTTATGCAATTTGGTATTATCAAGGTTTAAACTGATTTTATTATTTTTATTTAAATTGTCTTCCTTTTTACAGGAAAATAAAATTCCTGAATTAATTATAGTTATAATTACAATGACAATGATACGATTACTTCTTTTCATTTTAATTGATTTTTTAGATTATTATTTATTTTATAATTCGTAAATTTTTAGAAATTATTCGTCCATTTATTATGAACCTTTCATTAATATAACAACATTATGTTTGTTTTGCTGCATTAAAAAATATTTTATTTTATATAGTGCAGGTTTATAACATGTTATTTTTTGAATTTTGTATTATTGTTTTTGTGTAAGTGTAAATAGTATTTGTCTATTGTATATTTTACAGGGTAATATTTCCTCTGAACTTAAGGAGAATTGCATTCAATTACCCCTGCGTAGGTTTTTTAAGTTTATATTCATCATTTTCCGATAAATTCAAAAGATTCTTCGCTTCGCTCAGATTCTTAAATCAATAGTGTAATTTATATTATTTATGATTATCTAATATAGTATGGTAAAATAAAAAATGATTACCTTTGCATCACTTAATTTGAAAAATAATAAAGGATGAACATAGTGGATGACAATTTAAAATATTACTTGGAAAACACTCTTGTAACAAAGGCTGTTATAGATAGCAGATTGACTCATCCTATCATTAAACTGCGTTATCCTAAACGTTGGGTGTATATACTTCTTCAAAAATATGTAAACGATTTCTTCAAATCCGGATCCGAACCAAGATTTATTAGTTTGGCAGGTTTACGTGGTGTGGGAAAAACGACGCTCTTATGGCAGATGGCAGATTATATTTATGGAAAAAATCATAAACAAATTTATTTCTTTAACGTCAATATACTTAAAAACTTGGGTGTTGATTTACTCACTGCCCTTGAAGCGTTTCAAAGACACATTATAAAAAAACGCTTTAATCAACTTGACGAACCCATTACCTTGCTTTTTGATGAAGTCCACGATGATGAAAACTGGAGTAAAACATTAAAAATCTTGTATGATGAAGCAAGAACGGCTTGTATACTATGCACAGGTTCTTCCGCTTTGCTTTTGAATCAAACAGCCGATTTGGCAAGAAGGATGCATATTGAAAAAATATTCCCGTTTAAGTTTAGTGAGTTTGTAGCCGTAAAATCTTATTTGGAAAGCAAAGGTAGCATGCTTACACCTGTCAAGGGTTTGTCCGCTAATATGAAAGAAACTTTATTTTATAGCGAAACCATACAAGATGCTTTCTCGAAAATCAAGATACTTGAAAAAGATGTAAACAGCTACTATCAAAGTTTTAATAACAATGAAACATTAGATTTAGAAAAACTAAGGCAAAGATATATTGCTTACCAAAACATTCCAAATTTTCTTTTTTATGAAAATGAAATAAGTATTAATGATAGTATTCTTGATTTATTTAAACGTGTTATTCTCGAAGATATTCCGAAGTTAAATACCTCTTTTACCGATTCAGCAAAAATCGAGCGGCTTATCTTACGGCTTGCCGGCTCCGATGAAATAAATCCTGAAAAATTAGCCGGAATTATTGGTGTAAAACAAAATGAAATTAATGAATTGATAGATATTTTAGCGAAAGCAGAACTTTTGAATGTTTTACTTCGTTATGGCGGATTGGATACTAAAATTGTAAAGAACAAGAAGGCCTTTTTTATGTCTCCTTCGCTTCGCAGTGCATTGCTATCCACTTTATATGGACAGCATTTGCCCGAACAATTTAAAAGTAAATTATTGGAAGATTTAATCGTAATGTATCTCAGAAGATGTTTAACAGATGGAGTAATCTCATTTTTAACAACAAGCAAAGAAACAAATCCTGATTTCGTAATCGAAACACGTCATAGACCTGTTTTATTGGAAGTCGGAACCAATAAAACAAAAACAAAACAAATGAAGTGTTCAAGCATAGATTGCCGTTACGGATTGCTTGTTTCACAAGGCATTGCTTCTCCTGAGCTTCTAGGAAATTGCATTCAATTACCCCTGTGTTGGTTTTTGCTGCTTTGAAAAATTATACATAATTGTATTATTTCAATGCATGCTACAAATGATTAAACCGTAGAATGAATTGTCTTAGAAATAGATAATACTTATTTTGTAATTATCATTCGTTTCAAATAAGTAATGCCATCTACGCTTAGGCGGTAAAAATAAGCACCGGCATTGAAATCTTTACAATCTATTTGATGTTTATAATGACCCGCGATTATGGTTTTGTTTTCAAATACCTGAAGCGTCCTTCCCAATACATCAAGTAATTCGAGTTTAATATGTGATTCCTTGGGAATGAAATAGGTTATAAGGGTGGTATTGTTGGCCGGATTGGGGATGTTTTGATATAGTATTACATGTCCATTATCGCCAATTATTTCAGGAATAGAAACACCCTCAATACGCGTTGTGGCATCGTATGTCAAAGGAGCTTCTTCTATATTACCGGCACTGTCTTTGGCAATGCTGTAAAATTGATAGGTTGAGTCAACCATTCCTTTAAAAATTTCCGTAGTATTAAAGGTATTTTTCCATCTGTAATAATTACCATCGTTAACGGCTACATAGATGTCATAGCTAAATGCACCTGATCCTACATCGTTTGCTGCAATTTTTAACGGGAATGAAGTGTCGTAATAAACAGGTTGTAAAGGCAATATATTGCTTTGCGGTATTGTTAGATCAATGGTATTGGTCCATGTAGGTGTAAATATGGGTTCGTTCCAGTCAAAAATAATGGAAGCTTTGTTACTGACGGTTAATCCGGAAGCTAAAACGCCTTCTTTCAGATTAATGGAAAAGACTACAGCTCCTTCACCCTCCGGTGCTGTTGTGTTCGGTGGTAGGAATCCTCCAAATACATTTTCTGTAAGCATCATTGTTTGAGGATCTAAAGATGTATATGTCCATTTAGCAATACCTTTTGTTTCATCTAAGCTTGCTTCAATTCTAACAATCACGTTTTTTGCGGGTCGTAAATCTACATCTATGTTGTAATTCTGAAGATCGGGAGGAGCGATTAATATTGTATCGCCGAATCCAAAGGATTTTAATGTAAATGTTGAAATGTCGAATACATTAGTATCGAGGGTGTCGATAACGTTAACGATTTTGGCAGCTACAAGAGCCGAATCGTCGTTTTCAAATGTAATAGCATAATTAAATATATTGTTGTTTCCGACATAATGAGAGCCGCCCAAAGATGTTGGACCGTATTTGTTGTTAGGGTCCTGTGACCAAAACGGTTCAATAAAGCGGTATAATTCGTCGTTGAATTTATCAAGGAATTCATGACAAGCTTTGGCAGTACTCACAGTGGATTGGAAGTCCCCCGTTTTTTCATACATTTTCACTAAAGACTTCACTAATTTATTTTTAGCTGCTCCTCCCGGAACACAATCCATAATGATTTTGGAAACAATATCCGTGTAATATAATGCTTCATCGCTGGCAACACCATAAGATGCTTCTACAACAGGCTCCATGAGGTTTTCCAAACCACTCTGTATACAACCGACAATGGGTGCCATTTCAACGCCTAAAGTAATTGCTTCTACGATACAGTCAACAACTTCAGGTAAGAGACCTAAATAGGAAGTGCTTTTCGATAGTTTGTGTTCCATGGTAGAATTTCCAATATAGACTTTCGCTTGTGAAGTTGTTATGGAATTGTTGGAAATAATGACAGGGAAAACCATGGATGAATTGGCTTTAATCACAGGGAACCATAAAGGATATACTTTAGCTGAAAAAAGCTTGCCCATCAATGTATCAGTAGTAAAAAACTTGGGTATAGTGTCGTAGTCAATGGGTGTTAGCGAGTCGTCAGGAATTCCGGAAGGATAAAAATTTAGACTTAAGGACATATTATTTTTATCTACTGCAATGAGAAGGGGTACGCCTATGGCATCTACATTGGAGGTATTACCAAAAACCACATAATATTTTGTGGGTTGATTTTTCGTTACAATAGAAGGTCCGATAAGGTCGGCCCACAGTACGGGTTCTTGTTTGGCTTCTATGTTAATGGCGTCGATTAGATGGAATATCGTATCGTTGGGTATGTTTACTTCCAGATTCCATAGACCTGTGGTTACATTATGTACGTCAAATGATATGTTAAATTGATGGGAATTAACGTTAACGATTTCGGCTACTATATCGGGTTGTCCTGTCCTGTATAATTTGGCTGTTGTTTGGGGTGTGAATCCATATCCGTTGATTTGCATCTTTAAAAATCCTTCATTCCCTTTCGACTTTGGAGTGTAGCTGCTGATTTTGGAATGTAAATCAATGTTGGGTAATTGATACATGGCTAGGCAACTCACTTTTTTTATATTCCCCAATTGTTGGAAATAACCTCCCAAAACAACTTTATTCCCGCTGAAATCAAAAGTGTTAATTCTACGCGAATCGTTGTTGAACAACAATGGAAGTTCAAACAGGGTCGAGTCATCATATGGGGACCATGCTTTTAAAGCCGAATATTGTGTGTTGACAAAATAACCTCCGGCGGCATAAACAATGGAATTTTCATATTTAATAGCATTGACTTGAGAAGGGAAAAATGGTTTCCAATCAGGGATTGTGTATCCGGTATGTATATTAATTGCATTGATAGTATTATAATTAGAATAGGAGCCATAATATGTACCCCATATTAAAGTGGAATCAAATCCTGTTAAGCTTATTACATTGAAAATGCTGTCTGTATTTTTCCAATGTCTTATAAGAGAAGCTGTTTGCCTGTCATATTGTAAAAGATTATAATTTTCGTTATTGTATGTAATGCCAGAACCTCCGACAAAAACATAATCAGGCGTACAATATATATCGCCAATTGTGGCGTAAGTGATGTTAGGATTCCATGAGGTAGGCGTACCGTTATTCATGTTTAGCTGTGCAAATCTTGGAATGTTTTGTCCGCCTATACTCGTGAAATCTCCTCCGACATATAATTTATCTTCATATTTTTTAATCACTTTAACTGTAGCATTTGGTTCAGGTTTCCAAGTAGGGAAGGCCCCTCCGGCATTTTTATCGAGAGCAGCTAATGCATTATAAGTAACTCCATTAATTGTGCTAAAATTACCGCCTATAAAACAAGTATCACCCGAAATTTCGATGGTGTTCACATGATTGTTAACTTCGGGAGCCCAAGGAGATATTTCGTTGGTACACATATTGATTTTAGCTATGTTATTTCTTTTATGTGATTTTAATTGTGTGAAATCACCTACGATAACAATATTTGTGTCATATATTCCAATATCTCTAACTGTAAACTCGTGTCTGATGTCAGAATTTAACATAGGATTCCATGATTTGAGATTTCCTGTAAGTAAATCTATGGCAGCCAATCCGTTTCTTGATTGCCCGTTCAAGTTTGTAAAATCACCGGTAATAATAAGAGTGTTGTTCAACACCTTGGCTTTGTATATAGTAGAAGACCAATATAGTGGTGTTACAACAGGCGGTTGCCAAGTTAACAGTTGAGCAGTATTTGCATCTACGGCTGCAAGTTGGTAACGAGTAGAATCGTTCACATTTTGGAATCTTCCGGCAATAAAAAGGGTGTCGCCTTTGCATTCAATATCGTTTACATAATGATCGTAGTAACGTATTCTGAGAAAATCTTTTGCGGTAAAATTGTTTAAATCAAGCATGCAAAAACCGGATGTGATGTGTTTTAAGTAATTAAAGCCACCGCTAAGATATAACTGTCCGTTTTTGGCAGCCATAACATATACTTGAGCATCGGGATTGGGTGCCCAATTATAGAGGTTACCGTTAGCGGTATTAAGAGCTGCTATATGTTTTCTATATTGTCCGTTTATTGAATCGAACGTTGCTGCAAAAAATAAGGTATCACCACTTAAGCTTAATAAAGCATTTGTTGGATTTGACGGGTAGATGCTTAGGTTAAAATCGGCAATTTTATCCTTTATTAGATTGAAAACGGCAAAGTTTGATTTGAATACTCCTTTATAGTTAAGTGAAAAGTTTCCGCTGAAATAAAGTAAGGAATCTTTTGCCACCATATCGCTAATGCCATGTAACCAAAAATAGTTTAAGTTAAGGTTCGTGTTTGTTAAATTTCCGGAACCGTCGAATTCGGCTAATAAGTAGCGAACCGAATCGCCTATATGGCTAAAACCACCGGCAACATATAAATGATTGTTATGTTCTAAAATTTTACTTACTCCTTTATTATCCGTATCAACAATGTTTGGATTCCAATTTAATAGCTCACCACTTATTCTGTTGAATGCGGCTATTCTGTTACGAGGCTGTCCGTCAACTTCGGTGAATAATCCTCCGATAAAAATGGCCGTATCATTGGCATAAATTATATTAATTTTTCCATTCGGATTGGGATGGAAAGAAGTATCGATAGCTCCGGTGGCAGTATCTATCCTAATTAAATTATTGATTTGTACCCCTTGTATGTTAGCATTGGAATTGGTAGCGACATATACATATTTGTCTACAACATGTAAGGAATAAGCACCCTGCAACGTATTGCTTTGAATAAAGTTCTGATTTATGGTTAAATCGGCATTAAATCGTGCTATGTGTTTTGTTTGCACCCCTCCTAGCGAACTGAAAACAGAAGCAACATACCATCCTCCGTTTCCATCAGGGAATACTCCATTTACTTGATCAAACATAAAAGGGAAATCCGTTTGGGGTAAATCCATCGTCGTGGATAATACGGTGTTTTTGTATGCTTCTACTCCAAAAGTACTGTTGTTCATACTGGCAATAAACAGGGTGTCGCCTTTAATAGCCATATCGTTTACCCCTTTTGATGAACCCAAAAAAGGGAGATAAAGTCCACTTGTTTTACTTACTGATGCCAACCTGTTTTGTAATTTACCGCCTATGCGTGAAAAGTTTCCTCTTACAAAAATATAATCATTCCAAATCTCGCATGCTTTTACTTCTTCATTGGGATTAGGTTTCCATGTGGTATCCGGTTCTCCTGTAATAGCATTAATCCTTGATAGGTTTACAATGCTATTGTTTGTATATCCGTACTTACCGGAGATATAAAGTAAACCGTTATCTAAAATCAATTGATTAAAAATGGAATTGGAAACAAAATCAGGTGGAGAAAAATTCATATCCACACTTAAATCCGATAATATATGTACTAGATTGTTTTTGGGGATGTCGTTTACTTTGTTAAACTCACCTAATACATACCAACCTCCCATATTGTCCGAGATGATGGAACTAAGCTGAACTCCGATTGTCGCCGAAAAGTCAGGAAAATGATAATTAGGAATATCATTATTTAAACTGATTTGGGCTATCTTATTAACACTTAACCCAATCCATTGAAAATAACCTCCCACATACAAATCACAGCCTTCAATCTTAATTGCTTGAATTTCTCCATCGGTTGAGAAGAAGTTAGGTACAAAGTTTTGTGCATAAAGGGAAATTTGTCCGAAAAAAGCATAGCAACACAAAGTTGCTATGAAAAAGCGACTCTTATATGTTTTATTTTTCATGATTAAAAATTTTTATTATTTAGAATATGCTATTGTAGATTAACGCACTAAATGAAATGTCCTTTATTTGTAATAAAAAATTTTTCAAATGTAAATAATATTTTGATATAATTAGCTGTTTTATTTTATTTTTATTATAAAAAAATCATTAAATAAATGTAATGAACTATTATATTTGAAAATGAGAGATATAATTACTTTGCTATTTATATAAAACAATAAATCGAGTAAGAAAAAATCACTAAATATTAGATAAATTGAAAGATAAATATCCTGAGAATTGGGTTATGGATATTTTAAAACACGAAATTTAAGAATTTATATTAATTTAATTGCTTTATTTATAGGATGTTAAAAATATTAAGTAATATTTTCTTGAATTTAGATCGAAAAATACCAAAAAAGATATACTTTTGCATCGCATTTGGTTCGGAAGTCCGCAAGGGTGTACGATCAAAAGGGAACAAGGTGCAAATCCTTGACAGTCCCGCTGCTGTAAGCTCTTTTAACGTTTTGAAAACTTTTGCCACTGTTTCAATCTGAAAGAAATGGGAAGGCTATCAAAACGGGAGTAAGTCAGAAGACCTGCCAAATGAGTGTTCGCAAGCTTTCGAGGAAAGGGCTGAAGACCAAATGATTTATCATTTAATCTTACGTTTTTTTTCGAGCCGGTGAATACAAATGTTTGATAGTCGGAAGAACTTAAAATATGTATAGTCGGAATAAAATATTTGCTTTTTTGTTTAAACTCCTTGTGTTTACGGGATTATTCCCCGCTGTACTCTTTGCTCAACAAAAGGATAGTTTGCAAACGAGGGATTTAGAGGGTGTTACCATTTATAACAAACGTAATGCTCAAACGGAAACTCATTCGGCTTCGACTCAAATAATGGATAGTTTGCACTTACAATCCATTCCTTCTCTTCAATTGTCGGATGTTATAAAACACTTTTCGGGTGTAATCGTGAAGGATTACGGTGGTTTGGGCGGGTTGAAAACCGTTTCGGTTCGTAGCCTTGGCGCCAATCATACGGCTGTGGCTTACGACGGTTTCACCGTCTCCGATTATCAAAGCGGACAAATAAACATCGGACGATTTTCTTTGGATAATACCGATTGCATCACTTTGTATGTAGGAGAGGGGACTGACATCTTCCGTCCGGCGCGTTCCTTTGCTTCGGCAAGTTTATTGCAGTTAAATACTCGCAAAGCTGTTTTTAAAGATAATAAGCCATGGAATGTGAATGTCTCCTTTAAAACAGGCTCCTTCCATTTATATCAACCGACAGTGTTGTTGGAAAACAAAATAGGAAAAAGAATCGTCACTTCTTTTTACGGAGAATACATATATAACAAAGGAAACTATCCTTTTAGCATCCAAAACGCCGACAGCAGTATGCGCTTCTGTCGTGAGAATGCCGATATGCAATGCTATCGCACCGAAGCCAATGTGTATTTACAAATAAATCCTAAACAGGAGTTAAACGCCAAAGTGTTTTATTACTATGCCAAGCAAGGATTACCGGGTGCTGTAGTGTTTTATTCCCTTCCTTCTCGTCAACGCTTATGGGATGAAAATCTCTTTGCTCAATTGCATTATCAATATAATATTAAAAAGAAACTGCGGTTTCAATCGAATGCCAAATGGAATTACAGCTATTTACGCTATCTTGATCCCGATTATCTAAATATGGAAGGTAAATTGGATAACAAATATTGGCAGCGTGAGTTTTATCTTTCCAATGCCGTTTTATATGAGGTTGTTCCTAAACTGTCGTTGTCTCTTTCTAATGATTTATTTCTTAATAACATGCATACATCTATGGAGGATTTTCCTCTTCCGTATCGTTACTCATCCTTAACGGCGGCTTCGACCTTGTTTCGTTTGAAAAAGTTTTCGCTCTCGGCCACTTTGTTACATTCTTATATATATGATATGATAAAAGGGGAAGATAAAGGAACAGTTAGACATAGACTGAATCCTTCCTTCCATATCTCTTATCAACCCATTGAAAAGAAATCGTTTTATATAGAAGCATTCTATAAGAACATTTTCCGCATGCCGACATTTAATGATTTGTACTATCGATTGGTAGGGAATACAAATTTAAAGCCCGAACGTACGCATCAATTCGATGTGGGTGTTAAATGGGTGGAATATATTAACGTTCTTTTGCCTTATGTTTCACTTAGTGCTGATGTTTATCATAATATTGTAAATGATAAGATTGTTGCCATTCCCAATAAGAACCTCTTTGTTTGGTCTATGATTAATCTCGGCAAAGTGTCGGTAACAGGGATGAACCTGCAAGCGATGGTGGAAATGAAATATCATCGACACATTCAAACGGATTATATGATAAACTACACCTATCAATATGTCGTGGATATAAGTGATGAAAAGGCTAAAAATTATAAACACCAAATCCCTTATACGCCTAAACACAGTGTTTCGGCGGTGGTGGCTCTCAAAACCAAATGGATAAATGTTTCTTATTCTTTGTTATATGTAGGTGAACGTTATATATTGGGACAGAATACCGACGACAATGCTTTGCTCCCTTATACGGATCAGGGAATTGCGGTATATCGTGGCTTTACCATAAAAGAAACGCAGTTGACTTTACGTGCCGAAATGTTGAATATGTGTAATAAACAATATGAAGTAGTCAAGAACTATCCTATGCCGGGCAGGCATTTTCAAATTAAAGTAAGTTTTAAATTTTAAATATATTTTATAATATTAAATCAAAAAGAAATGAAAAGAGTAACAATTATAAGTCTGTTTTTAATGGGAATCATGCTAAATGTATTGTCTCAAAGTCAGGTGTTATCGTTAAAAAACGTAAAATCGAACGACATCACTTTCGATGACATTCAGTATTGGATAGGGAGTGGGGAGAATCGTTGCCTGTTGATTGTCAATTGGTGCGATCCTGAAATTGCCTTTGCCTGGGGTTATCGTTTTGCAAGTGACACGGTATCGGTTTCGCAGGTGCTTGCCGACATTGCCCATGCCGATTCGCGTTTTGCCTATGTTGACGGCGGCGGTTATATTACCGAAATTACTTATCACGACAGTGATTATTTGCTGTCTTTAAAAGGCGACTATTGGATGTATAATATTAATGAAGGTGCTGTGATGGGAATTGCCACACAAAAAGTAGAAACCGATGATTTTATTGAGTTTGGAGATGAATCCTGCGGGATTTCCGATACCGATTGGGTGTATGTTTGGAATATTCCCGTAACGGCGGTTAGTAACCCGGTTGGTGATACCAACCATATAACTCCTATTAATATTAATATATACGATGCCATACTTTATCCCAATCCTGCAAGCGATTTTGTCGTGTGTGAACTCAAAGGATGGAATGAAAAAGTAGAACTCAGTGTTGTGGATATGAACGGGAAGATAATATATAGCAATACGGTTGATTGTAAAGAAACTACCATATGCAAACTTCCCTGCACTGATTTTCAAAAAGGAATGTATTTTCTGCATATAGCATCGAAAGCAGCACGTTCAACGAAAAAGTTAATGCTGTATTAAATATGAAAAAGTTTTTCTCTATATTACTGCATATGTTTTGTTTGTCTCCTTGTTTGATGGCGCAATTCGACGGGGCGGTAGGAACGGAAGGTTGCAAAGCCATTCATTGCAAAGATAAACGTATCATTGCTTGGGCAACTTCCTGCGAAGTTACACGAGGTTATCAGGACATAGCTTTCAAAGACCACGGATTGGTTAGTTATGGAAAAGAAACGGATGCCACAGGTGCCGCTAACGACAGCGATGCCACCCGTGTGATTAGTTTGGGAGATGGGGGAGTAGCGGTTTTGCAATTCGAAACGCCAATAATGAATCGCCAAGGTTATGACTTTGTGGTTTTTGAAAACTCCTTGAACGATTATTTCTTGGAATTGGCATTGGTGGAAGTTAGCTCCGACGGCATACATTACGTCCGGTTTCCAGCCACTTCCAACACTCCGACGGATAAACAAGTTGGAGGTTTCGGGAGTTTAGACCCTACTAAAATCAATCATTTAGCCGGTAAATACCGCTTGGGATGGGGAACTCCTTTCGATTTGAGTGAGGTAGAAGGTGATGATAAAGTAGATGTGAACGCCATTCGTTATGTGAAGGTTATTGATGTGGTGGGAAGTATAGATACTTTATATGCAAGTGTTGATGCACAAGGTCAAATCATAAACGATCCTTATCCTACCGATTTTGCTTCCGGTGGTTTCGATTTGGCCGGGGTAGGGATTATTAATAATATGTATACAAATACCGCTGATTATAAAACTACTTCTTTTAATGTATATCCCAATCCGTTTTATGACAGGATTAGGATTGAGGGTGAAGATAATGCAGAGGTGTTTATATATAATGATATAGGCCAATGCTTAATGCATACAAGAAAAACGAATGAAACACTTAGTTTGGATTTACATGCTTTGCCAAAGGGTGTTTATGTGGTTTGTTTGTATTCACGATATAAGAAAGAAATTATTAAAATCATTAAATAAAACGATAAAATGAAGAAGTGTTTTGTTTACATAGCTTTGATTTCGTTGTTTGTTTTTATTATATCATGTAAGAAAAAGCCGGATGAACCCGTGCTTTCTTTCGATTATAATGTTTGGGTGCTTAACGAAGGATTATGGAATATGAACAATAGCGGAATAACAGGCTATCATACACAAAGTAAAGCCTATGCGTCCGATTTTTTTTCACAGGAAAACGGTCGTGCTTTGGGCGATATAGCCAACGATATAATAATCTACGGTTCAAAAGCTTATGTGGTAATCAATCAATCGAGTGTGTTGGAGGTGGTGGATGTCTACAGCGGTAAGTCGATTAAACAAATCAGTGTGATAAATGAAAAGGGAAAAGGCCGTCAGCCGCGTTGCATCACTTCTTATCGCAAATATGTGTATGTCTGCTGTTTCGATGGATATGTGTTGCAATATGACACAGCGTCCCTCCAACTCGTTTCCACCCTGAAAGCCGGCGATAATCCCGACGGGATTTGTGTGGCCAACGATAAGTTATATGTCAGCAATTCAGGCGGATTGAATTATCCGGATTATGGCAATACGGTTTCGGTATTTGATTTGAAAACGGGAAAAGAAATAAAGAAAATCAAGGTTCATACCAATCCCGGTAAACTGATGAGCGATGCTTACGGACGTGTTTTTTTGATGTCGCTGGGGAATTACGAAGATATTCCTTCCCTCCTGCAACGGATAAATACCCAGAGCGATACGGTGGAAGAAACCTATGATTTTAGTGTGTCGAATTTTGACATCTATCGTACAACCTTATATTTTTATCATTATGATTTCCAAAGCGGGAAAACCGTCTTTAAGCAAATGGATACCCAGAGCGGACAAATAAATACATGCGCTTTTTCATCTTCAAATCAAAAGCTTCAAACACCTTATTGCTTATCGGTTAATCCATATACGGGAGATGTTTATATTGGCGATGCATTGGATTATCAATCCAATGGCGATATGTATGCTTTCACTCCCAAGGGTGAATTGAAATATAACTTTGAAACAGGTATATGTCCAAAGAAAGTAGTGTTTTTGGAATAAATTAAAAATTAAAAATTAAAAATTAAGAATGGGTTTTTCGTGCCGAAAAATCATTAGTCAGGGGGTGATTGGGATTCACCCCCTGACTTAGTCTGTTAAAGGATACAAAAGACACCAACGATAGAAATGTGAGTGCTTGCGTTGGGGTAATTGGTGTCGTTTATGTCGTTTTTTTTATCAGATTAAACAACAATTGCAAAGTAATCAATTTACGTCATAACAAATAGATGATGTGTAAACCATTAAAATTTATGCTAACAAATATAAATCGCAGTATATTAGGGAGTGATTCTGACAATTAAAGATTTTCCACAAACCAATTCCAATCTTTATCTGATACTCCATTTGATTTGAAAACCTTTTCAAATTCTTGGAAATTTATTGTTTTTGTGTTGCGTACCTGTTCATAAAAAAGAGATAATATTTCAATAAATTTATTTTCTCCGATTTTTTTTGCAAAACTGTTTATTACAAAAGGTGTTTTTAAATAGGTAACTCCAAAAGTTCCTCCGAAATCTAAAGATACTTCGCTTTTATCAATTTCAAAAATACTGGTATAATCCTGTTTTAAATTGATGTATTTAAGTATCTTTTCCTCATATACAGCATCTCTTATTTGCTGATTATATTTAATATAAACAGCAAGATATTCTGTTATGGATTCATGAAAGAAATAATACGAAGAATCACTTTTAGCAGGGAGTATGTTATTATATGCATGAACGATTTCATGCAAGCAATTGTGTCCAGACCAAAAAGATGTATCCATAAATACAAACACATTACTATCCGATAATAGAAAAGCACTTCCCCATCTCATCCTGTCTTCTCCTTGAGAAATATCTAGAAAAGCTTCAACAATATCAACATTCACATTTTTTTTAAATATTTGCTCTATACCTTTTACCGCTTTTTTCAGGTCTGAAATGTGATGTTTTTTCACGTAGCTATCTACTTTTTGCAAAGGAGGCAATAAAGTATAACATGATGTTGAATCGTTTGTTAGCGTAAAACCTTTACATAAATATAAATTGTATTTATTGCGCTGAATATTTACCTTGCATTGTTCATAATACTGTTTATCTATCAAAAAAAACGATATTCCATTTTTCGGGATTGAATCGGAAGACAGATATATTTTCCCTTTTTCTGTTTTTTTCTGTATTAAATTTGCAAAAAAGTAAATTTGTTCATGAACACTGACAATTACATCGTTTATTTTCATATCCGGAATGGAAAAATACCAAGAAAACCACGATTGTTGATACGGACAAAACAAACATGCTACATATTCATTACCGTACATGAAATAATCAGGCTGATAACAATAATGTATTTCAATAATACAATCATTTTTAGGGGAAACAACTTTAAGTTTGTCTGATACAAAAACATATGGGATTGTATCGTTTGTACTTTTCTCTATAATAAATAATTTTTGAAAGTATAATGCGTTGAGAAATGAAAATTGCGAAGGCTTATCAATTGTAAAACACAGCGTATCTCCTTTTTTAGACTGAATTTGGAATGATTGCGTTATTTTACAAATATTACTGTGCATAGACATTATCGTACTGTCTTTTATCGGAAAGTACGGCAATATTTCAACTTGTAAATCACATAGTATTTCATTCGGTTTTTGTCCCCATAGTGTTAGTCCCGAACAAAAGGTAATCGTTGCTATTAAATATATTTTTATTGATTGCATATTTATAAAGATTTATTAAAATTAACAAATTTGAAAAAAAATATTTATGTTTTTTATATTTTTTAATTGTTCTTAGGATGAATTCTTAAAATATTCCGGTATATGTTTTTTTGCATAATAAAATAGCTTAATATAAAATTCGAAAGTTATTTTTTCTAATTCGCAAATTTCCGGAATTAATGCAGTGTCATTGGACTTTCCGGTAGATATTTTTTGCGCAAGACAATTCCCTGCACAATGGAACTTTGCCCAACAATCTTTACATTCCAGAATATCAGTTATATTAACAGATGTGTACTCTTTATTCTCTGACAGTTCTGTTTCAATATTACCAATACAATATTGCAAATCATTCATAAAATGCGGACAAGTGAAAATGTCTCCATTTGCAGTAATAGTAAAATAACTTCGTCCTGCCCCACAAGCCACTCCCATTCCAGTTCTATATCTTAAAATATCTAAATAATCAAACAACCTTTTGTTGTAAATGTTTTCCTTGTTTTTGAATTTATTAAGATAGTATTCCAACAACAATCCAAACTGTTTTCTTATAGATAACAAAATATCTTCATTATAATCCGATAAGTTATGTAATTTATTTTCAGAAGGATAAGAAAATGATACAAAAAAAGGCAACTTAAAAGTCTCTAAAAAGTTGAAAGTTTCACAAATATACGGATTCGTATTTACAATGGTTGCTCTCAATTCAGTACGAATCCCATTTTTCTTGAGTTTTTCAATATTGGATATCACTTTACTTAAACTTTTTCTTCCATTTTTATAACAACGTAAATTATATTCATTATCAGGCCCGTCAATGCTGACAAGTACGGCAATGTTATTATCTCGATACAATTGAATAATATCATCATTCAGTATCGTTCCATTTGTTGTAATTGAATAAAACACATTAATTTCCGGATAATGGCTTTTCATATATTCAATAGTAAATTTAATAACATCCATATTTAGCAAAGGTTCTCCGCCAAAAAACACAATACAAAAGAAATTTTTATTATGTGATTTATTTTCTTTTACAACAAATTCAAGCGTTCTGACAATATCTTTGTTTGTATAATTTCCAAAGTGAAATCTTCTGTCAGTCTGTGCAAAACAATAAGGACAATATAAGTTACAATCAGCCGCGATAGGTAATACAACAGTATTATACTCTGGTGGTTGATTTTTATTTGACACGTATAGTATAGATTTAGGTGCCGATATCAGTTTTTCAGAGATAGTTCTCTTTACAGAATTAATATTTTCTTTACTGTAATATTTTAAAACTCCTATTTCTCCTTGTTTTTCAAACAATTCCAAAATATTTAATAATTCTTTGTCATAAATAGGATATATCTGCATTGTTTCGGAATGGAAAAACAAGTTTATTTTCGAATCAATTTTTATTAACTTTATATGTTTCGAATTAAGAATATAATTATCCATGATAGTCTTCATAAGAAAAGTTTTGTTTACGATATGAAATGTCGTAAACAAAACTTAAAATCAAGAAAATGTTACAGAATTACAACCTGTTATTGTGAATTTAGTCTTGGTGCATGCCGATGAAAAATTGGGTTGACATCCGACTTCATAAGCACAAGCTAATATCTTGCCCAATACACCACATTGGATTGTATCACCGCTCTGATTGCATCTTTGCACGGCAGAATCCACTTGAATAATCTGTACAGGTAATCCCATTGCAATTTGACTGCGTATATCATCTGCTAATTCATCTATTTGTGCCTCATTATTTATAACACGAACAGATTCTGCTACTTGCTCAGAGTCTTCTACGACTTGCTTTAATTCCTCATCGTTGAGTAATTCAAATTTTACTTTTCTTATATCTATCATGATTACAGAAATTTTAATAATGCCTACTCTATTTTTGTATTGTTAAAGGTTTTTCGGCTTCCTCCTAATCTTTGTATATCAAACACCATGCAATATCTAAAATATAATTATAATACAGTATTTTATAAGTTAAAGTAAACAAAAAAATATACTATCCGTTTTGGAACAAATGCGCAAAACTACACCAATAGTGTAATTTTTTGCACTAAAAATATTTTATTTTTCCAATCTTGCACAAAATATTCATATATAGAACTATAAAATAAAAACAAAAGATGGAAACATTTATTATTTACTGCCATAACAGTGCATTTATTCGCAATGATCATTTAAATCTTTTTTCCACTCATAATAAGTACGACGAGATATATGAAGTAGTCCAATCGCTTTTTCATTATTTCCATTAGCTTCTTTTAGCGCACGTTCTATGGCATTTTTTCGTGCGACATTTAATGCCGTTTCCCATGTAAAATCATCATCAAACACATCTTCTTTTTTTGTTATTATTTCTTTTGAAAGACACTTTTTTACCATTGCAGAGTTTATGATATAAATATTGCCCTTTTTCTCTTGTTTTGCATGGGTGACCAATTTATGAATAACATTTATGAATTGTCTAATATTACCTTCATAAGTATAGGATTTCAGTAGTTTCTTTGCTTCGCTGCTAATGCGTATTTTTTTATTTAACTCAGTTGTTTTTTCTTCAATAAATTTATTGATAAAAAAATCAAAATCTTCTTTTCGGTCTTGCAAATTAGGTATTTTGATTACTTCAACAAAACGTTCATAAAGGTCTCTTCGAAATCTTTTATTCTTAAGTAAATCTTGAAACTTTTCATTTGAAGCAGCTACAATTCTTACATCTATTTTAATAGGCTTATTATCGCCCACTTTTGTAATTTCTTTTTCTTGTATTACCCGTAAAAGTTTTGGCAGCAAATGTTTTGGAAGAGAATTAATTTCGTCTATAAATAAAGTGCTACCGTTGGCTGCTTCAATTCTTCCTTTTCTGTCTTCTTTGGCATCGGTATATGCTCCTTTTCTAACGCCAAATAACTCTGATTCAATCAATGTTTCCACAAATGCAGAGCAATCTATTGTAATAAGTTCTTTTTCAGCTCTTGGACTGATTGAATGTAAATATTTGATAATTTCTTTTTTACCAACACCCGTTTCTCCTTCAAACAATAATGGGCAATCTTGATTTGCATATTGTTCAACTATTTCAAAGACTTCACATATTACTTTTCCTTTGCCCATAATGGATTCAATATTCTTACGAGCAGTAAGTATTGAAGTTATAACATCATTAATGTTTGTTTTTTTTAGACCACTTTACTCGGTAGAAAATGCGTTAATCGAACAGCGTATTCGCATTCCGTTAGGAATGCTCCTTTACTTCCTCGGTAGCGGGATAAAACGCGATGTTTTCTTTTGATATTCTTTATATTCAGGGTATTTACTTGCGCTAATATCTTCACTCAAGTTGGAGCTTCCTTGGAAGAGTATCAATAACAACAAACAACCGGCTATACTCCAGTTGAACCATGCCGCGCCGGCACTTATGCTAAACAGGTAAAAACATATCCATATGGCTTGTTCGGCAAAGTAATTGGGATGTCGGCTGTAAGCCCATAATCCTTTGTCAAGAAATCCTTTTTTATAATCGTCGTACAGTTCTTTTCCCTGATTGATTAGCGCCCATTTTTTGTTTTGATATTTCATATGTTGTATATCGGCTATCATTTCATATACAATGAAGAAAAACATCAGTGCAGCAATAATATAATCAAAGATATGCAAAGGAGTGTCATTGAATTGCAAGGCTACTAAAGCGGGGAGGGAGAACAGAAGTATGAGGGTAAGTTGATAGAAGGAGATAAAGAATAAGTTAAAGAGAGTCCATTTCCAACGGGCTTGGAATTCGGGTTTTTCACGCAGGTATTTCCAACGGTAATCTTCTTCGCCTGTCCAGAACTTCCATTGATAGGCCCCTTTTAAAGCGAAATTGGTGGTTAAACGTATGCCCCAAAAGCTGACCAACAAGGCCATGATGACCAAACGGGGGGTGAAATCGCCGTAGCCGGCAACAATCCATACATAGGCTATGGGTAAAATACTCCAAAGCTTATCCACCTGGCTGTTGTTGGATGATAATTCACCTACAATGAAACAATAGGCTGTGGATACCAATGAAATAGTAACTAATATTTTGAGGACTTGTCCTTCGAGTTCTCCTAAAGGAGTTCCAGAAAGAATAGTGATAACAGGAACTACAAGTAAAGTAATAAATAGAATAATAGCAATTTTTACAATATTCATTGCATCGGTATTTAATGTATAATATATTTTTTATTTCTCTTTAATCCATGTTTGTGAACGGCCTATCCAACCTTTTTTATCGAGAGAGCCTCTTACTTTAAGGTTTTTGGAAGCGGCATCGTAACTGATGGAACAATAATATACTTTACCGTTGTTGGGATCGAGTATAGTTCCGTTGGTTAATTCATTTGCTTTTAGTTCCATACCGTTTATGATAATCATACCTGTTATGGGTTTGTTGTAATTCGCCCCTTCGCATTTGGTGCATTTGGCTTCAGGGTCTTTAAACAGTTTTTCGATTTTACCGTAGTATTTTCCATTGGTAGCTTTGTAGATATAAACGATTGATTTGGCCGAGCCGTCTTCATCGTCAATGGTTTTCCATTTACCTACG
>MWCE01000038.1 GCA_002069895.1 Bacteroidetes bacterium ADurb.Bin234
CGGGAGAAGGCGTGGCTGAAATCGGACGTTATACCATTCTTAAACTTTCCACCGATTTGATAGGAGTCCCTTACCCCTATCCGCACAATACCATTTGGGAAGGTCACGGCGGCATGGAATTTCCGATGATGTGCAACAACGGCGCCTCCGACAACAGCATACATGAAGTATTTGTAACGTCTCACGAAATTTCTCATTCTTATTTTCCTTTTATGGTCGGAACCAACGAAATTTATTACGCTTGGATAGATGAAGGCTTGATAACATTTATCCCCAAAGCGGTCGAAATGGATTACGGTAATCCCAATGCTCACTATTACATCAATTCCTATAACAAATACGCCATGGGAAGCATCAACGATATTCCCATGGCCGTTCCCACAACTCACTTAACACAAAACACTTATTTTATGCAAAACTACGGACGAGCCGCCGCCGGTTTTTACTTCTTGAACGATATGTTGGGAAAAGATACTTTTAAAACCGTATTGAAAACATTCATCCTACGATGGGAAAGCAAACACCCTACCCCTACGGATTTATTTTTTACGTTAAATTCGGTAACAAAGCAAGATTGGGGATGGTTTTGGAATCCTTGGTTCAACACCTACGCTTATGCCGATTTGGCATTGAAAAATGTGGTTTATAAAGATAATAAGCTGCAACTCTCCATACAGAACAACGGAAGCCTGCCTGTCCCGATTAAAATAATAATTACTTATGAAGACAATACAACCGAAATCGTTTATCAAACAGCCAAGGTGTGGAAAGATAAAAAAGAATGGAACTACAGTCAATCATTTACCAAAAAAATCATAAAAATCAAATTAGGAGACAGAAACATTCCCGACGCTTTTCCCGACGATAATTATTATGTGATAAAATAAGATGCTTAAAATCCTATTGTCCGATAAAAAGTAAAAGATTCTGAGCCTAATGAAGCAAAAAATCTGTAAATAATAGTGTAATCTTTATCGGATAATATTTATTATACCATTTCTTTTCTTCCCAACGTTAAAAAAATAATTGTCCCTTTTTGTGATGTTTTTTGTTTTTTAGCGAATAATAAGGGAAAACACGCATTTGAATGGAGAAAAAGGAGAAATTTATATCGGTCATTAATGAACATAAAAAAATTATTTTTAAGATATGTTCTTCCTATTGTCGACATTTCGACGAGAGAAAGGATTTGGAACAAGAAATATTACTGCAATTATGGCATTCGTTTCCCAAATACGACGGCCGGGTAAAAATATCAACTTGGATATATAAAATAGCGTTGTATACCGCCATTTCGTTTTACAGAGATAATGAAAAACATAAAAAGGATCATGTTGCTATTGATGAGTCGGTTATTTCTCTTCCTGAAGAACAAATAAATCAAAAGGACGACATTCATTTTCTTTATCATTGCATCCGCCAACTGAATGAATTGGATAAAGCCTTAATCCTTCTTTATTTAGAAGAACATACTTATAAAGAAATTGCACAAATTATCGGTATTACCGAAACCAATGTGGCAACCAAACTCAACCGTATTAAAAACCATCTGAAAGAACAATTTAATAATCAATAAAAAATTATGTACTATGGAACTTGATGACATTAAAAACACTTGGGCGTCTTATGATGAAAAACTAAACAAAAGCCTAAAATTAAACGAAGAATTACTTCGCAAACTGAATCTTGATAAATCGAAGAGAGAAATGAAAGGTCCTTTTTATTATGAAACTACCTCTCTTATTATGACTGGACTTCTCATCATTGTCATTTCAGGATATACCTATAGGTATGGTTCTGAAATCGTTTATTTAGTTTCCGGACTCTTATCCATTCTCTTTTGTCTTACCGAATTTGTTTTCTCTTTTCAAAAATTAAAAATATTAACACGAATAGATTACTATAATATGTCTGTTATAGACTTACAAAAAAATGTTTTAACATTTAAGAATAAATACTTGCAGTTTAAAAAAATAGAATTAACATACACCCCTTTATTTGTTGTTTCTTTAATTCCCATACTGGGAAAAGGATTACGAGGTTTTGACTTTTTCTCATATTATACACTGTATATTTTCATTACTATCATAGTTTTAATAATTTCCTACCCCATTTTAATCTGGATATATAAAAACCTTTATGATAAGAAATTAAAAAACACTTTGCAATTTTTGAAAGAATTGGAAGTATTTGAAAAAAATGAAAGTTAAAAGGAGTTTTCCGTTTTCAATGCGATATCTCTTGATTTAGAATTAAGTCAGGGGGTGAATCCAAATCACCCCCTGACTACTAGATTTTTCGGCACCTGCTGATAAAACGGAATGCTGGTGTCTGTAGAATTTTCTTTCGATACAAATTATTTTTCTTTCGAGAAAAATTTATGGACACCGGTATAGCATTTTATGGACAGCAGCATAGCGTTTTATTGACAAATGTAGTGATAAAAGCGGAGAGGGTTTGTCGGGAAAAGGGAGCAAAATAATGGTAGTATTTATAATTATTTTGTAACTATGAATAAGAGAAAAAAGAAACACAACAGGCGATGCCTTGTGGATTAGGATTTAATTTTTTTCGGTTAAAATAACGATTTTGTTTTTTAACACTTCAACCACTCCACCATGAATAGGATAAAAACTTTCTTGTTTGTCATGGATTATTTTTGCCTTTCCTTTTGCCAAAGTGGCAATTAAAGGGGCATGATTATTAAGTATTTCAAACAATCCGTCGGTTCCGGGTAATTGAACAAGCGTAACATTGTTGAATACTTCTTGGTTATGAGGTGTTATGATTTCTACTTTCATTATTAATTGTTTTCAGATTCGGCTAACATTTTTTTACCTTTTTCGATGGCTTCTTCAATTGTTCCAACGAGGTTAAATGCTGCTTCGGGATATTGATCAACTTCGCCGTTAAGAATCATATTAAATCCTTTGATGGTGTCTTCAATAGAAACAAAAACACCTTTTAATCCTGTGAATTGCTCGGCCACGTGGAAAGGTTGGGAAAGGAAACGTTGTACCCTGCGTGCACGATGGACGGTAAGTTTGTCTTCTTCCGACAATTCATCCATCCCTAATATGGCTATAATGTCTTGAAGTTCGTTATAACGTTGGAGTGTTTCAATAACACGTTGAGCTGTTTTATAGTGTTCTTCACCAACAATATCGGGATTCAAAATACGTGAGCTGGAATCTAAGGGGTCAACAGCGGGATAAATACCCAAAGAAGATATTTTACGGCTTAACACGGTGGTAGCGTCCAAGTGGGAGAAAGTGGTAGCGGGAGCGGGGTCGGTTAAGTCGTCGGCGGGAACGTAAATGGCTTGAACGGAAGTGATAGATCCTCTTTTGGTGGAGGTGATTCGTTCTTGCATGATTCCCATTTCGGTTGCCAAAGTGGGTTGATATCCAACGGCCGACGGCATACGTCCCAACAATGCCGATACTTCCGAGCCTGCTTGGGTGAAACGGAATATATTATCAACAAAGAATAAGATATCTCTACCGCTTGCTTGGTCTTCGCCGTCGCGGTAATATTCGGCAACGGTTAATCCCGACAAAGCAACGCGGGCACGTGCGCCGGGTGGTTCGTTCATTTGCCCGAACACCAAAGTGGCTTGCGATTTTTTCAGTTCTTCTTTATCGACCAAACTTAAATCCCAACTGCCTTGTTCCATGTTTTCTAAGAATTTATCGCCGTAACGAATAACTTTCGATTCGATCATTTCACGTAGCAAGTCATTTCCTTCGCGGGTGCGTTCTCCAACGCCGGCAAATACCGACATACCGGAGTATTTCTTGGCAATGTTATTAATCATTTCCATGATTAAAACCGTTTTTCCTACGCCCGCTCCTCCAAACAAACCGATTTTTCCGCCTTTCATGTAAGGTTCGATCAAATCGATAACTTTTATTCCTGTGTATAATACTTCGTTGGTAGTGGATAAGTTTTCGAATGTAGGAGGGTCTTGATGAATGCTTTTAAATTTATCGGTTTCAATTTGTTCCATTCCGTCAATGGTTTCGCCGATAACGTTTAATAAACGTCCGTTGAGGTTGGTAGCAGGCATGGAAATGGTTTTGCCGGTAGCTTCTACTTCCATTCCTCGGCGCAGGCCGTCGGTACTATCCATGGCAATGCATCGCATGGTGTTTTCTCCTATATCTTGTTCGCATTCCAAAACAAGTTTGCTGCCGTTATCACGCGTGATAATAAGTGCATCATAAATACTCGGTAGGTCCTCTTGGTTATCGAAAGTTACATCTACTACCGCACCGATTACTTGCGATATTCTCCCCATTACTTTTTTATTCTTATCCATAAATCTCTTTTTTTTAGGCGCTTATATCTTATAGCTGATTTTTTAAATTAAGTTACAAAGAAACTAAATTTCCCTTTATAATTCTTCCTTTTTTGTTATTTTTTTTAACTTATTATAAGTTATTCTTATTCATAATAATAACACAAAAAACGAACTTATTTTTTGTTTTTAACGGTTTTTTAAATCTTTTTACTCCCTTTTTTGTTTCATTAAAAAGCATTATTTACAGAATTATTTGCAATGTTTATGAATATTATTATAATAAATAATGAAAAGCCTCGTTTTTTTTTCATTATTTAGATTACCTTTGCAAATTGCATTAAATATATATTATTTATTGATTTTAAGATTTTTACATTTTAATTGTTATGAAACTTTCGCAATTTAAATACTTTTTGCCGCAAGATCTTATTGCTATTTATCCTCAGGAAGACAGAAATGAAGCTCGTTTGATGGTAATCGATCGCAAAAATAAGAAGATAGAGCATAAAATTTTCAAAGACATCCTTAACTATTTTGACGATGGCGATCTTTTTGTTATCAACAACACCAAAGTGTTGCCGGCAATGCTCGAAGGAGAGAAAGAAAAAACCCAAGCTAAAATTAATGTTTTCTTGTTAAGAGAATTAGATGTAGAAAGTAGATTGTGGGATGTTTTGGTCGATCCGGCTCGTAAAATCAGGATAGGAAATAAAATTTATTTTGATGAGGGAACATTAATAGCTGAAGTAATTGACAATACAACCTCGCGTGGAAGAACATTACGTTTTTTATTTGAAGGCACACACGATGAATTTAAAAAGAAATTATTTTCATTAGGACGCATGCCTATCCCTGAACTCATTCAGAAATTGAGGGATGTTACAGACGAAGACGAACAATACTATCAAACCATTTATGCTAAAAACGAAGGAGCTGTGGTTGCACCTGCCGCCGGTTTTCATTTAAGCAGAGTGTTGATTAAAATGCTGGAGTTGAAAGGAATAGTTTTTTCCGAAATAACACTACATGCCGGTATCGGTAATTTTAAAACTATTGATGTGGAAGACCTTGCAAAACACAAATCCGATTCCGAAGAAATGGAAATCAACGAAGCAACTGCCGATATTATTAATGAAGCTAAAAATAATAATAAGAGGATATGTGCCGTTGGAACAACCTGTTTAAAAGCTTTAGAGTCGTCGGTTTATATTTCAGGCCTTATTAAACCTTATAAAGGATGGACCAATAAGTTTATTTTTCCTCCTTATGATTTTAAAGCAGCCGATGCCATGATAACTAATTTTCATCCTTCTCAATCCTCCATGTTGATGATGGTTTCTGCCTTCGGAGGATATGATTTGGTGATGAAAGCTTATAAAGAGGCTATCAACGAACGTTATCGCTTCCTTACCTACGGTGATGCCATGCTAATTATATAATTATTATATGTTGAATAAGCTGATACTCGATTTTGGAAATTCACTTCATAAAGCTGCCGTTGTTGACAATGGAAACATGGTTTTTTTTTCCAATTATCCATCATTTAATCTAAATGCTCTAAAGCAATTAGAAAAGGAGTTTCAGTTTAAAAATGTCTTACTGTCATCTGTTATTCAAGCTGATAATATATTAGAAGAATATTTGCATAAGCATTATTCTTTTTTAAAACTTTCCGAAAAAACACCCTTACCTATCATTAATCAATATCAATCGCCCGAAACATTAGGCTATGACCGCATCGCCTGTGCAGTCGCTGCGAATCATTTATTTCCACAACATTCCGTATTAACGGTTCAATTCGGAAGTTGTATTACTTTCGATTTGGTTAATGCGCAAAAGGCATATAAGGGAGGAAGTATAGCACCGGGTTTGAAAATGAGATTTAATGCTTTACATCAATTTACACAAAAATTACCCTTACTCGATTACAAACCTATTGATTTCCTTGTCGGAACCAATACCGAAGAAAGTATTCTTTCCGGTGTTATCAATGGGATCGTTAACGAATGTAATGGCATCATCAATGCTTACCATGAACGTTATCCCAATTTAAAAGTTATTGTTAGCGGTGGCGACTCATCCTACTTTGATAAATTACTAAACGATGAAATAATTACCTATCCCAATCTAGTGATGTTAGGATTATCATTAATACTAAACCATAATGTTGAAAAACAAAATTAAAATTAGTTTCATGCTTGTTCTTGTAACAATGTTTGTTACACAATTATCGGCTCAAAATCAATTAAGCTCTCCTTATTCTCGTTTCGGGATGGGTGAAATGGCCAAACGCATGTCGTCGACTAACATTGCCATGGGAGATGTTGCTTATGCCTATCAAAGTCCGCTTGCCGTAAATGTTGCCAATCCGGCATCCTATATCGCTTTCGATTCCCTATCATGTTTAATTGATGCTGCTTTTTCTTTTAAATATCATATCTTGCAAGAAACTGCTAATAAACAAAACGGTTCTACCATAAGTTTTAATTATTTGTCGTTGGGCTTTTCCGTTTTGCGTAATTGGAAAACAGTGCTTGGATTTCAACCCTACAGCTTTATCAATTACACCATTAATCAATACACTCCTTTCAACGATACTTCCGATATTCATTACGCTTATAACGGAACCGGTGGTGTTTATGAATTTTATTGGGGTAATGCTTTTCGCTTATTTAAAAATTTTTCTATCGGATTAAACATGTCTTATTTATTCGGAAATTATAATAAACTGCAAATAGTAGAATTTCCCGATGATAATTTTTTAAATTTTAAAAGAGATAATGAACTACAAATCAATGGGGCTTTGTTTTCTTTCGGTACACAATATTTTATTCCGATTAAAAAATCATTTATCGGATTAGGTCTTGTATATACGCCTTCCATTCCAACCGTTTACGGAAATAAAACCACCTATTTGCTAAGTTATCAAAATACGGCATTAGAAGAAGTCATAGTAGATTCTTTATATTGGGAAGGAACCAATAAAGTAAAAATAACATTACCTCAAACAGCAGGAGGAGGCATATCATGGTCGAACGAAAAATATTTTTTAGGATTTGATTTTACATGGAGCGATTGGAGCCGTTATTCAATAGGCGAAGCAAACGATTCATTAGAAGATTCTTATAAGTTTGCTGTGGGAGGGAGCATTACTCCCAATCCTTCGGGCTCAAAATATGTTTCGAAAATTACTTTTAGTGCAGGATATTATTATGAATTAACGTCTTTGTATCTTAAAGAAAAACAAATCGATAAATTTGGCATAAATTTTGGGGTTTCTTTCCCCATGAAAAAAAGTAAAACCCGTTTTAACGTTCATTTTGAATACGGTCAGTGGGGAACACTTAAAAACAATTTATTACAAGAACGCTATTTTTTAGCCTCTTTCAATCTAAAGTTGCATGAAAAATGGTATCAACGAAGAATATTAGATTAAAAAAATATAAAATTTAACAAGAAAAATGATGAGTAGAAAAAATCAAATTTTATTATTTGTAGTTTTGTTTGCTTTCTCCTTAACCGCTTCTGCCCAATGGACAGGTCCTAAATACGGAGAAGACAGTATTGAATGTATAACAAACATGTCTTTATACAGAGAGTCTTATAAACAAAGAAATTATTCGGAAGCATATATTCCTTGGAAGAAAACAATACAAAATTGTCCGATATCATCCAAAAATAATTTCACCAATGGCCCTGTAATATTAGAACATTTAATAAATAAGGAAAAAGATTCCGTTAAAAAAGCAGCATATATTCAAGAATTATTCGATTTATATGAATTACGTATTAAATGTTATCCCGACGATGAAGCCTATGCATTGGGCCAAATAGGAGTTAACTTGATGCGTTTTAGAGCTTATGAATGGGAAAAAGCGTATGAAATATTGAATAAAGCCATTGATTTGGGAGGCAAAACAACTTCTCCCCAAGTATTGGATGTGTTTTTTATTACAGCCGAACGCTATATGATTAACAAACAACTTACTTCGGAAGTTATGATTGAAGCTTATGATAAGATTACCGAAGTGTTGGATAATATGCTCGACGAAAGTGAAATTGCATTCGATAAAGCCATGCGTAAAATTTATCATCTTAATAATAAATTAGACAGTCAGCTTGTTTCAAAAGATGAGTATGATGTGTTGTATGAAGAATATGCACAAGATTCGGCCAAAACAGGTAAAATATTCGAACAATACCAAAGAGTGGCAAAAAATATGGATATCCGATTCTCAAATTATGCCAAATGTGAAGATTTAGTTCAAATTTACGGGAAGAAATTAGAACAAAATAAAGATGAACGGGTATTAAGGCAAATTATTAAATTCTTTGTAAAAGAAGATTGTACGGATAATGATATATATCCTTTAGCAGTAGAAGAACTGCATAAAATTCAACCGACAGCTAAAACGGCTTTTGCAATGGCGACTTTAAGTTACAAAAAAGGTGCTTATCAAACAGCCATTGATTATTCAAAAGAAGCATTGCCATTGCTTGAAAAAGAATCGGATAAAATAAGTATTTATATATTACTTGCCGAGAGTTACAAACAAGCCGGACAATATTCGGCAGCTCGCGAAAGTGCTTATAATATTTTAAAATCTAATCCAAATGATGCCCGTGCTTATATTATTATTGGTGATTTATATTATAGTTCAGGAAGTGTGTGCGGTTCCTTGGAATTGCCCTCTGCCGTTTATTGGGCTGCCGCCGATAAATACAGTAAAGCTATGGCTATGACAAACGGGAAAACAGACGAATCGCAAAAGAAAATTTATAGCGATGCGCAAAATAAATTGAATGCTGCTGCCAGATTATTTCCTAAAATCGAAACCTTTTTCCAATTAGGATTAACAAAAGGTCAATCCTATCGCGTGGAATGTTGGATAGGTGAAACCACAACGATAAGGTAATAATGTTTATTTATTTTAAATATATGTTTAGGATAGTCGTGCTTTCAACGACTATTCTTTGTTTTTTGTCCTGTAAGAATGATATTGCTGTTGTTAATCAACTACTGGAAAGCGACACCATTCCCGACGAAATTGCCAAAAATATTCATATGTTTATCAGTGAAGCGGGTGTGGTTACACATGAATTTAAAGCACCTGTTTTATTCACTTTTCATAAAGAAACAACCTATCAGGAATGTCCGAATGGTTTTGAAATTATTACATATAACAGTCGTAAAGAAAAACAATCAAAACTTACGGCTTTATATGGCATTAACCACGAAGATGAAAACAGAATGGAAGCCAAACGGAAAGTGGTAATCAATAATTTCGAAACCGGTGAAATTATCGAAACGGAACATCTTATTTGGGATCTGGAAAAAAAACTCATTTATTCCAATACACAAATAAAACAAACCAAATCAGACGGCTCTATCTATATGGGTGAAAGATTTGAATCGGACGAATCCCTTAATAAATATGTTATCTACAATGCCCGATTGATATTCTATGAGAAAGAATAAATGATTCCAAAAACTATCATTTAAAATCATTATTGTCCGATAAAAATTCTGATATTGTTACAGATTCTTCACTTCGTTCCCTATTCTTTAAACCAAAAAAAATATAATTTTGCAGAACTTAAAAGAAATAAAAAATACACACATTTTGGGATATTACCATAGATTTTATTAAAAGCATCGCATTAAATAAATCAACAAAAACAAAATTCTTTCAA
>MWCE01000039.1 GCA_002069895.1 Bacteroidetes bacterium ADurb.Bin234
ATCGGGTTGACAAGCTTTGGGAGCGGCGGCACGGAAATCCATTCCCATTTTGGCAGCACCAACCATCAAGGAGTTACCCATATTGTTGCGGGCATCGCCTAAATAACAGAAGGAAATCTGATTTAAGGGTTTATCGCTGTGTTCAAGCATGGTCATAAAATCGGCTAAGATTTGTGTTGGATGAAATTCGGTGGTCAGACCGTTCCACACCGGCACGCCGGAATATTTTCCCAATGCTTCGACTATATCTTGCGAATAACCGCGGTATTCAATGCCGTCATACAAACGTCCTAACACGCGGGCAGTATCTTTCATAGACTCTTTTTTACCCATTTGCGAACCCGAAGGGCCTAAATAGGTTACGTGTGCTCCTTGATCTAAGGCCGCTACTTCGAAAGAACAACGGGTTCGGGTTGAATCTTTTTCGAATAATAATACGATATTTTTCCCTTTCAACATCGGTTGTTCCGTTCCGGTATATTTAGTTTTTTTCAAATCGGCAGCCAAATCCAAAAAGAATTGTATTTCTTTGGGTGAGAAATCTAAAAGCTTCAAAAAATTTCTGTTTCTTAAATTAAAAGCCATAATTCTATTATTTTTTATGATTAAATATTTATGTTTACGCTATAATATGCGTGCCGCAATCGCTATTACCCAACCGACCGGCTTCGGTAATGATGCACTGTTTTCCGCTATGTTCCACAAAATGAACAGCAGCACGTATTTTAGGAGCCATGGAACCTTCGGTGAAATGACCTTCTTGAAGGTATTGTTTGGCTTGGGCAACCGTGATTACATCCAACGCCTTTTCGCCTGGTTTACGGAAATTGATATATACTTTGGGCACATCGGTTAAAATATAAAATTCGTCGGCTTTGATATCGACGGCTAATTTCGAAGAGGCCAAATCTTTATCTATAACAGCGTCGATTCCTTGTAGTTTTTCGGGTTCAATATAAAAAGCCGGAATACCACCGCCACCTACCGTAACCACAATATTGCCTTCACGAGCAAGTTTTTCGATAACAGGGGTGTTATTGATAAAAAGCGGTTTTGGTGAGGCCACCACTTTACGCCATCCTTTACCCTTAGGGTCTTCGGCATAAACATCTTTCGGATTTTTTATCTTTAAGTCTTCCATCTCTTCCTTGCTGTAATAAGGACCTATGGGCTTGGTGGGATGTTGGAAAGCCGGATCGTTTTTATCTACTATCACTTGTGTTATCAAAGAAACAATGTTACGTTCGATGGCATGTTTTTTTAACACATTTTGAAATTGTTGTTCGATAATATAACCGATAAAACCTTGCGAATAAGCACCACAAATATCCAAAGGCATTTCTGGAATACCGAAAAGTTTTTCCCCTGCATTGACTTGCAACAATATATTTCCCACTTGGGGACCATTTCCATGACCGATTACAAGGTTATAATTATTCTTTACCAACTCCAGCAAACCTTCACAGGTACGATACACATTCATTTCCTGTTCGTCGATGCTGCCGCGTTCCCCTGCTCGTAATAAAGCATTTCCACCAAAAGCAACTACTGCCAATTTTTGCATCATACTAAAATATTTTAATTCAAAATTCGTGGCGCAAAAGTACACAAAATTATCATATTCCGAAAAGGAGGAGTAAATGTATTTTTTCAATGGAATAAAAGCGTAAAACATAATCCTGACAGATTCCCCTAAGCATTCATGTTTCAATTACGAAATGTCATGTTTTGTATTTGTAAAAAAAACTTTACCTTTGCGTTTTTAAATAAAGCACAACACATATGAGCATAACCGACATATTTATCATTATTTCCGCAAGCCTTATCGGAATTCTTTACCTTTTGAAATTAAGAAGTTACGATATATACGAAAAAGAACCTTTCTACAAATTACTACTTATGATGATATTGGGTGGACTGGTGTCGGTTTTCGTCAGTTTGGTAATATATGTATTCATTCCCGTTGAACATAACCTCTTTGATGCAATTTTTAAAATTGGCATCATAGAAGAATCGTCCAAACTCTTCGCACTTGTGATCCTCTATCTCATCATAAAAAAAGACTTCAATGAGATAGTCGACGGCATTATGTATATCTCTGCCATCGCATTAGGTTTTGCCGTCATTGAGAATATATCCTATTGTTTTAATTCCGAAGAGCCTTTTCTACTGCTATTTAACCGTTCGATTTTTGCAGTTATGGGGCACATCTCTTTTTCAGGTTATATGGGTATAGCCTTTTATATACATAAAAAGGTACATAAAAACTACATCGGCATTCTTGTTTCTCTTGCCATATCGGCATTGGCACACGGATTCTACGACGGGGTTATTTTTCATTATGAATTAAGTTCATTCTTTCAGTTTGTGTTTTTGGGATTGGTTATACTGCAATTTTGGCTTTTACGCACGGCACTCGGTTTCTCGGAACGCAGGTTCAAACTGAACGAAGCATTGTTTAACACAGCCAATACCACATTGTTTCTCCATTGTTGCCATTGTGATAAGAATATACAAAGCAAGGAGTTAAATTTCAGGAAAATAAAAGCCGGACAATGCGAACATTGCGGTTATTATGTCTTTAATGAAGAAAGCATATATCAGTTATTGAAATATTTTTGTCCTATTAAAAACCATAAACGCTTTATAAAAAACTTACCCACACACAATAAAATACTGACTTTGGATGAAAACAACAGCATACGTTTTAATATGCACACCAAACACCTCAGTGCCGATATCAACGCCCTATCGGCCTTTCTCGATTACTGCAACACTTCCGACAAAGAACGCATTTTTAAAATACCTGTCATTGGTTTTATATTTAAATACTTGGGATTACGATACATGAAATAATTTTCAGTTATTTCCACGCTAATTCACACAAATCATGAAAACTGCTTTATTAACTTTGAATTTGTATTTAGAATATTTGCTATCTTTGCAGAAAAAATTTGATAATTAATACGCTCAAAAACATACACGAACTATCTGTAGCACAAAAGTTAAATAAAGTTTACCTCAAACAAAATATATGTAACATATACACTAATTAAGAAAACTATAAATGAACAAAGATAAAGCTGAAAAAATACTGCAACGTATTTTTAAAATCGAACATTTTCATGACGAACAATGGTCTGCCATAGAAAAAATATTAAAAGGTGAAAGAGTACTACTTATTGAAAAAACAGGTTTTGGGAAATCTCTATGTTTTCAATTTCCTGCACTCCTATTTAAAGGTATTACTGTTGTTTTTTCCCCTTTAATTGCATTAATGCGCGATCAAGTAAAAAAACTAAATGCTCTTGGAATAGCAGCCAAATGTATAAACAGCGAACAAACAGCGGAAGAAAACAACCAAACAATTGCCGAAGCATTAGCAGGTAATGTTAAAATTCTTTATATAGCTCCTGAACGACAAAATAATGAAGAATGGATTGAAGCCACACGATATATGAAACTATCAATGGTTGTTATTGATGAAGCACATTGTATTTCAGTTTGGGGACATGATTTCCGACCCGCATTCAAACGTATCATCCACCTTGTTAATCTATTACCCAAAGGACTTCCTGTATTGGCAACAACAGCAACAGCTACAAAAAAAGTGGAAATGGATATTAAAGAACAAATGGGAGGCAATATAAACATCATTAGGGGGAATTTATTGCGTGATAATTTTAAACTTTTTGTCATTCATGTTAATTCAGAAGATGAAAAATTAATATGGCTTGGTCAAAATTTGGAGAAATTACCCGGCATAGGCATTTTATACACTGGAACAAGAGTTGATACAGAGATTTACGCCAAATGGTTTGAATTTATTAACATTAATTGTTCTGCATATAACGCCGGATTAGACTCTGAAACAAGGATTGCCATTGAAAATGGATTAATGAATAATCAATGGAAATGCATTATCTCTACCAATGCATTAGGTATGGGAATTGACAAACAGGATATCCGTTTTATCATTCACACACAAATACCACAATCACCCATTCATTATTACCAAGAGATTGGAAGAGCTGGAAGAGACAATCTTCCTTCTTACTTAATCCTTTTTTATAATCCTGACGATAAAAAACTCCCTGAAAACTTTATTGAAGGAGGAAGACCTTCTATTTCAAAATACGAAAAAGTAATTGCCGCCGTTAAAAATGAAATGCTAGGAGAACGTGATTTGATGAAAAGGACCAATTTAAAACAAAATCAAATCAGAGTTATTAAAGCTGACCTTATGGAACAAAATATTATTCGTGAAGTTACAATCGATAAATCTAAAAAGTTTGAATATATTAGTGGTGCACCATTATTAAATATTCAAAAATTTGAAGAATTACGCCAACACAAAAAACGTGATTTTGAAAAAATGCTTGAATATGTTAACACAAATATTTCACGCATGAAGTTCTTATGTGATTATCTCGGAGACACATCTTCTAAAACTTTCAGTAATTGCGACAATACAGGACTAAAAAAAATAAAGGTTAGTATTAATGACGAATGGATTAATAGGATAAAATCATTTCGGGAAAACTACTTCCCTATTCTTGAAGTAACAATAAAAAACAACCACTTGATAAATGGAGTTGCTGCTTCATATTATGGTGTTTCAAACGTTGGAAACACATTGCATCGCTGTAAATACGAAAACGGCGGTGATTTTCCCGACTTTCTTATAAAATTAACCATTAAAGCTTATCGCAAACACTTCGGAAAAGAGAAATTTGATTTAATCCTGTATGTTCCACCAACAAAATCAAAAGACTTGGTTAGAAATTTCGCCATAAAAATTTCACGTATATTAAATATACCAATCTCACATCATTTAATAAAGCAACGAATTACCTGTGAACAAAAATCCTTTGAAAACGCTTATTTAAAATCCGATAATATTAAAGATGCTTTTATATACATGTTTCCTGAAGAAATAAAAGACAAAACAATACTAATAATTGACGATATATATGACAGTGGAGCTACTATCAAAGAAATAGGAAAATATTTAACCCTTTTAGGAGCGTTTAAAATCGCTCCATTAACCATTGCAAAAACAGTTGGAGGAGATATAACATGAACAAAGAAGTAGCATATTGGATGGCTTTAGCCCATCTTCCCAGATGGACTCATCTTAAAATAAACAACCTCATAATTAAATTTTACCACGAACATAAAATATCAATTCAAAACTTTTTTCAACTATCGGAAAACGATTGGAAAAACATTTATAGTCTTGAAAACAAAGAAATAGAAGATTTAAAAACCGCCAAATCATCGTTAAGCAACTACGCATTTTTAGCCGAAACAATGCATTATGAAGGATATGAATTTATTCCAATCACTTCTTCTGAATACTCCCCTACACTAAAAGAAAACTTAAAAAGCACATATGCTCCTGCCTTGCTTTATGTAAAAGGCAATAAACAAATTATGAAAGAAAAATCAATTGCAATTGTAGGCTCTCGTCAAGCATCTGAAATATCGATGAAATTTACTGATAATATTGCCAAATTAGCCTGCTTGAACTATAAAGTTGTCGTTAGCGGATTTGCTAAAGGCGTTGACAAACATGCATTAGATTCTTCCCTTAATTATAAAGGGCAAAGTATTATTGTATTACCCCAAGGGATAATGACTTTTGGATTAGGTTTTAAAAATTACTACAAACAAATTATTAATGGAGATGTTTTGGTGTTAAGCACTTTTCATCCGAAAGCACCTTGGAAAGCCGAATTGGCTATGGCAAGGAATCCCATTATTTACGGACTTGCCGATGAAATTTACGTCGCCGAATCGTCCGAAAAAGGGGGAACATGGTCAGGAGTTATTGACGGTCTGCGAAAAAATAGAAAAATTTATGTACGAAAACCTGAAATATCTGAAAACAATGCGAATGATTTGTTAATACAAAAAGGTGCAATTGCCGTTGATATGAATGGAGAAGTATTGAAAACGCAAGCAGCAAAGATATCGGAAGAAAACTCATTATGTGTTTCTGATTTAAAAACAAATTACGAAAGCATTATTCATAATTTACTAACACATGGAACTTATACAACCCATGATATCTTAAAAAAATTAAAACTCTCATGGTCTGAAAAAGAGCTTAAAGATTATTTAAAAAATCAAAAAGACATTGAAGTAATCCATAAAAAACCCCTGCGTTTTACCACGAAAAATCCTGTTTCAAAGCAAAAAACTCTATTCGATTAAATATATTACTCAAAATCAGTCACGACAAAAACATCAAAACCTTTGTAATTGAGAAATGGTAGAGTAAAGAAAACCTGTTCGATAGTTTCTATTTAAAGTATTTATTTTCATTTTAAACAACATGCTAATTTATGCACAAAGAAAAAACGAGAACCTAAGTTTTCCCAATAGGTTAATTAACTTTCTTTAAAGTAAAACTAAAAGTGGACCCCACATTGGGTGTACTTCGCACATTAATGGTTTGACCATGGGCTTCGATAATATGTTTCACAATGGCAAGTCCTAAACCCGAACCTCCCATTTCGCGTGAACGGTCTTTGGAAACCCTATAAAAACGCTCAAATAATCGTGGAATGGACTCACTTTCTATACCTATTCCGTTATCGGTGATTTCCACTAAATAATTCTCAGCCATATCGAAGAAATTAATCTTTATCCTTTTCTCCTCTTTATCGTTGTATTTAATGGCATTGGTAATTAAATTCACCAACACATTTTGTATACATTCCCTATCGGCATGTACCATATAGGCTTGCTCCGAACTGGCATTGACAGTAAAAGTTACATTTTGTTTCTTGGATTGAATTTCAAATAAATCGAGGGTTTCATGTAACAATTTGTATAGACCGAAATCCTCAAAGTTTAACGAAAATTCTTGATATTCCAATTTGGAAATCATTTCCAAATCGTCGACTATGGCAATAATACGATCAATGTTTTTGGATGCTCGAAACAAATACTTATAATTAATCTTTTCGTCGGAAAGTCCTCCGTCTAACAAGGTTAACACATACCCTTGAATGGTAGTTAAAGGAGTTTTTAATTCATGCGACACATTACCTAAAAACTCCTTACGATAATTCTCCATTTTGCGCAATTGCTCCATTTCGGCATCTTTTTTCTCCATAAACAGCAACGCATCTTTTTCGGCTGTTTCGATGGAACGGTATTTCTTTTGCCATTCTTTTTGCGTACTTTTCGACATTTTAAAATCTAAGATAACCTTGTAAAGCAAACGTATTTTACGATAAATAAAGGTATCAATCAAATAATAAGTAATCACAACAGCAAAAAGAAAAACTACCGCTGTCATAATCAACAAACTAACTGCAAGCGACCATTCGAGTAAATAAAAACTCAAACAAAAAGCAAGTATGGCTATCAAGGTAATACCCAAAGCATTTAGAAATGCTATCCCTTTGGGATTCATATTTTTATTCTTCCGGTATTTCGGATGAATAGCCATAAGCAGAATTATTTCAAAGGATGATTTTTGGCAAAAGCAATTAAGCGTTCTTGCAATTCAGGGAACTGACTTTTAGAGACCAGAGAAACACAAGCCCTTAATCCTTCCAACCGTTGACTACCCGTAATGGCCAATGAAATGGCACTGATGCCATAATATAATAACTCTTCGATCAACTCTTCGCCATTCATGCCGGGATAACTAATTGTAAAGTAAAATCCGTCCGATAAAACTTGATCTTCATCTTTGTCGTATACGATTTTGAAACCGTTGTCGGTAAACATCTTTTTCATCACATGGGCTTTATCTCTGTAATCGACAACACCTTCCACAAAATTATAAATTCCTTCATTGCAAGCTTTTAAGATGGCAGCCATAGCATATTGTGCCGAATGTGAAGTGCCTGAACTCAAGGCATAAACTGAACCGTAAACAATGGCATGACCCAGGTTGTCGGTACCGAAATAAGGTTTTAAATCAGGATACTTCCCTTGGAATAAGGTATCGGAAAGGACCATTACGCCCAAACGTTCGCCTGCATAACTAAATGCTTTCGAACTGGATATAAACAACACATATTTATCGGTATATTTTGCAACCGTAGCCTGATAAGGCGCTTGTCCGGGTATTGAAATGTCTTTACGGAAATCCATACCGAAATAAGCCAAGTCTTCAATCACAATAGCATCATATTTCTTTGCCAATTCGCCGATAATACGCAATTCCTTTTCGGTGAAACATATCCATGACGGATTATTGGGATTGGAATAGATAATAGAATGTATGTTCCCTTTTATCAAATAGCTTTCCAATTTATCTTTCAATTTGTCGCCGCGAAAATCATACACATCGAAAGTTTCGAATTTGGCACCGAGTATACGATGTTGCTGTTTTTGAACCGGAAACCCTGGGTCGATAAACAAGGTAGTATCTTTTTCTTTATGTAGCCGTTGGAAGGTTAGAAAGGTAGCAAAACCGGCTTGCATGGAACCTACGGTAGGAATACATGAAGCGGGTTTTACATCAATATCTAAAAAATTCTTACAAAAACGCGACATTTCCCTTTTCAATTCGGGAATACCTTCAATATCGGGATAGAGTGCTGCCACGCCATTATCAAGGGCTTTTTTTTGTGCTTCCAATCCAATGGCTACTGCCGGCAAACCCGGAATACCCATTTCCATGCGAATAAACTTTTTACCCGAAGCTTGCTCAATCTCATTAATCAATCGTTTAACTTCCCGTATGGATGCTTTACCGATTTTAGGTAAATTACTCTCTTTGATTTTTTGTTCTACAATTTCATAAGGTATTGGTGTATCTTTCATATCTATATATATTATTTTTAAATTATTATCTTAACCGCTTATCTTTTTAAAAAATCTGAAATAATTTGATAGGAGCTATCGATCGACTGTTTGAGTTTATCATTAATCAAAACAACATCAAATTGTTTGGCAAAAGATATTTCATATTCCGCTTTTTTCAAACGTTTTTCTAAGGACTCCGGTGTTTCGGTGCCTCTCGTAATCAATCGTTGTCGTAATACGTCCAAAGAAGGAGGCATAATAAACATAGCCAAAGCTTGTTCGCCGTAGTACCGTTTGATATTCAACCCACCGAGTACATCCACATCGAAAACCACATTCTTGTTTAACTTAAACAGGCGTGATATTTCCGATTTCAATGTACCGTAGAACTGATTTTCATACACTTCCTGCCATTCCAAAAAAGCACCTTGTTCAATTTTATCTTTAAATTGTTGAGGCAATAAAAAATAATAATCTTTTCCGTTGGTTTCGTCCGTGCGTTGTTTACGACTCGTTGCCGATATTGAGAAAGCCAATTGCAAATCGGATTGAATTAACTCTTTCAGTATGGTTGTTTTGCCCGATCCCGAAGGAGCCGAAAAAATGATTATTTTTTGATACATAGAAAAGCTTGAATATTTTCGAATGCAAAAGTACAAAATAATGTATCATGAAGCAATAGGAAGAAGTTTTTTTATTTTTGGGCGTGCCCCTTCGGGTCGGGCTTTCCGCTACAAATCCTCACGCAAGCCATTCACCGGCAGCATCACCAATCGCCATCCATATATTTCAAGAAAACAACATATTAACATCTACCCACAAACGAGGTTTAATTTTTAATTTTTAATCATTATTGTCCGATAAAAAATTCCGATATTATTACAGATTCTTCGCTTCATTCCATATTCTTTAAACCAAAAAAAATATAAATTTGCAGAACTTAAAAGAAATAAAAAAATACACACATTTTGGGATATTACCATAGATTTTATTAAAAGCATCGCATTAAATAAATCAACAAAAACAA
>MWCE01000040.1 GCA_002069895.1 Bacteroidetes bacterium ADurb.Bin234
ATAAATTTTCTCCATCATTTATCACTAATTGGGATAATTTTACCCATCTTATATTTTCAAATTAAAACCACATTCCGGCAGGTCGCAAGACAAGGCGCTGATAAAGGATCAATTAAAAAATAAGAATCACTATTGTCCGATAAAAAAATAAAAAAATGATTAATGGACAAAAAGTAGGCTGACACCCCATTTAAGTCTCTAATTTTATTATCTTTGCGGCATTTGAAAGTATATGAATAAAAAATCACTTTTTAAAAATAAAGTAAACGGCTAAAACCAGTAGCACAAAACCAACGATATGATTGGTGCGAAAGGTTTCGGTTTTAAAAAACAGGAGAGAAAAAACAGTAAACACCAATAAGGTAACCACCTCTTGGATAACTTTTAATTCAACCAAGGAAAAAGGACCTCCGTTTCCCCTGAATCCTATACGATTAGCCGGCACCTGACAAAAATATTCAAACAAAGCGATGCCCCAACTGATAAAAATCACCGCAATTATCCCCAGTTTTGAAAACGCTTTGATTTCACTGAATTTCAAATGACCATACCATGCAAAAGTCATAAACATATTGGATAACACCAATAAACCAATAGTTATCAAGCCCTTCATAAATAATATATTTAAATTAAAAACGATGCAAAAGTAGTATAATTTAAAATTGGTAAATGGAGAAAATTTAAAATAAGGTATCTATTAGTTATTTTCCTGTTTCCACTTATGCATGGAATTCTTATACATGATTTTTCTTTAAAAAAAATAATACATATATATAATAAGTGTAAATTTTTATGTACTTTTGGGCTTTTATTTTTAGGCAGTAATAATTACACTAAACAGTTAGGAATCAGAATAAAATATCGACATAGTGAAATCAAAAGATCCGCAACAGAATTACGAATTAACGAAAAAAGCCATAGGATATGTTGACCGTAAAGATGCCACACAAGCAGACTACGACCGTATCGGCTTCATGTCAGGACTGGAAGTACATCAACAATTGGCCACGAAGGAGAAATTATTTTGCCGTTGTCCGGCAGGCATTTACCAAAAAGAAGATGAGTTTGATGCTGAGTTATTACGGCATATGCGACCCACTTTATCGGAATTAGGTGAATACGACGGCACCGCTTTAATGGAATTTAAAACCAGAAAAAACATTGTTTATCGTATTTCCAATAAAACCGCCTGCACCTACGATGTCGACGACACCCCACCCTTCCCTATCAACGAAGAAGCTTTGCATTTGGCTTTGGAAATAGCATTGGTGTCGAAATTAAATATTGTTGGTGAAGTGCACATCACCAGAAAACAATATTTAGACGGTTCCATCCCTACCGGATTTCAACGAACGGCCATTTTAGGTATTGAAGGAGAAATTCCTTTAAAGAATAAAAAAATTCGTATAATACAATTAAGTGTTGAAGAGGATTCCTGCCGCGAAGTGTCGGATATAGGACACACCCGAATTTATCGCACCGACCGTTTAGGTATGCCCTTGATTGAAACAGTTACTTATCCCGATATGACTAATCCCGACGAGGTAATGGAAGCATGTAATTATATTCGTTTCTTAAACCGAAGTACAGGCAAGGTACGTATTGGAATCGGTGCAGGACGTGAAGATGTGAATGTGAGTTGTAAAGGCGGAACACGTATCGAAATAAAGGGAGTTGCCCATACCAAATGGATACCGGAACTCACACACGTGGAATGTTTTCGCCAGTGGGCCTTGTTAGCCATACGTGAAAAACTGACATCCCGATGCAAAAAACAAGATTGGAAAATGTCTTATACGGAACTGGACCCTAAGGCTTTTAATTTTTACTATACCCCCATCACACAAGCAATCAAAAGGAAAGAAAAGCTCTATGCCGTTAACCTTCCATCTTTTGGAGAGTTGTTATCGCATTTCACCCAACCGGGCAAAGCTTTTTATGATGAATTTATTCACCGTTTGAAAGTTATTGCCTGCATCGAACGACCCAATATGGTCAGCAGCGAAGACCTTGAAGATGTTGTTAGTCAAAATGTATTTCAAAAAGTACAAGCACTATTAAAAGCCGGCGAAAATGATGCGCAAATCATTTTCTGGGCAGCCGAAGAGGACGTAAAAACAGCATTAGATGTTATTGAAGAAAGAGCTTTGATGACTTTTGACGGTGTTCCTAACGAAACCCGAAAATCTTTTGTCGACGGCACCACCATTTTCGAAAGGGTATTGCCCGGTGCCGATCGTATGTATCCCGACACCGATTCAGCTCCTATTCCATTAGATAATAGTTTAATCGAACGATTAAGACAAAATATTCCCGACGAAGTGGCCGAACGATATAACCAACTAAATGAATGGAAAGTACCGGAAGACTGTTACCATTATCTCTTCACCCACAACTATTTCCCTCATATCAGAGCCATAGTCGAAAATATAGGATTATGCCCCAAATTTACCGCTATTTTCTTCGGTCATAAACTTAAACATTTACATGGAAAATTCAAAACCATTCCTTTCGACATCCATCGCATTTACGATATGTTTGCTTATTTAAAACAAGAAAATATCGACTTGGCAATTGCCGATAAAATATTGAATCAATTATTCAAACATCCGAAAATGGATTTTGAATCTATCTTAAACATCTTAAAGTTTAAAAAGATGAAAAAGGAAGAAATCATAAGCAGGATTAAATTTATAGAAGAAAAGTTCCATCCGCAACGTAACGACACAAACGATATTGATAAGAAGAACAGTATTATGGGTCAACTACGTTCAATAAGTATAGGTAATATCAACTTAAGTGAGCTTGCAAACCATATATAGATTAGCATTTGTATAACAAAAAAAATTAATATAATAGATGAGCGAAGATATATTTCAGGGATACAAAGGAAGAGCCTTAGAACTTTTAAAAAAATATAACGTACATGTGTGGGATAATGCCGAAATAGAAAGCACCCGTGGCCATTTTTCCGGAAAAGTCTTGCCGAGAGCCGAAAACACCGACGACAAACACATCGTTATCAAATTAATCACAGGATATAATGTAGGTATTGACATAGAAACCGTTACCGGAATGACGAGTACGAGAGTTCCTCAACCTGTTTTTAAAATCCCCGAAAAACAATTTCCCTACACCAAAGGTTTACCCCATGTTAAATTATTGGGTACAGGCGGAACCATTGCTTCCCGTTTGGATTACCGTACTGGAGCCGTTATACCGGCTTTTTCACCCGGAGAATTATACGGTGCTGTTCCTGAATTGGCCGATATTTGCAACCTGGATACCGAAAAAATATTTGCTGTTTTCTCGGAAAACATGGGACCTAAACAATATATTGCCTTGGCAAAGAAAATAGGCGAGGAAATTGAAAAGGGAATTGAAGGAATTGTTATCGGTCATGGTACCGATACTTTACATCATACCGGTGCTGCACTGTCGTTTATGTGTCAAAACTTACCTGTTCCGGTTGTTTTGGTTGGTTCTCAACGTTCATCCGACCGTCCAAGTTCCGATGCTGCTTTAAATTTGATGCATGCTATGACTGCAGCCGGACATGGAAATATTGCCGAAGTATTGGTTTGCATGTTCGGACCTACTTCTGATGAATACGGCTTTTTGCATAAAGGTACCCGCGTGCGTAAAATGCACTCTTCCTATCGCTCCACTTTCCGTACCATAGGCGATACACCGGTTGCTACCGTAACTCGCAAAGGAGTATTCCCTATTAAAGAAGATTATCACCCACGACGCAAAGACCGCAACGTGAAAATCATTCCCACTTTCGACGACCGTGTTACCATGTTGTATTATTATACCGGTATGAAACCCGACATCTTAGATGCTATTGTCGACAACGGCTATAAAGGTGTGGTATGGGTTGGAACAGGATTAGGACATATTAATAAAGAAATGTATCCCGCCGTTGAAAGAGCCAAAGCCGCTGGTGTTCATCAATACATGACACTGCAAACCATTTGGGGTTATGTGGATATGTTCGTGTATGATACAGGCCGTGATATGATGGCTAAAGGAATCATTCCCGCCGGTAACATGCTCCCCGAAGTTGCTTTTATTAAATTAGGATGGGCATTAGGACAAACGGACGATCCGGAAGAAGTGAAACGCCTGATGTTAACTCCTATTAATGATGAAATTACCCCACGTGAACCTTATAACGGATACCTTGTTTATCAAGGCGGTGTACCCGAAGTAGAAGATTTTATTCGTAACGTGCACAAATAATCATTAAGCTTTTATAAAGCACACTTTATATACCGCTATTATATATTTACTTTAATTTCTTCTCCAATTCATTTACTCGATCAATGAGTTCGGGAATATATTGTATACTTCCCAAAGCTTTTAATCCTTTCTCCACCGGTAAAGCCGGGCTACCGATAACTCGTTGTCCGCTTTTCACATTACGATGAATGCCGGCTTGTGATCCAACCATCACCCTGTCACCGATAACAACGTGATCTTTAATTCCTACCTGTCCGGCAAAAATACAATTTTTACCTATTCTAACCGAACCGGCAATACCGCAACAAGCTGCAATTACAGTGTTTTCCCCTATTTCACAATTATGTGCCACTTGCGTAAGATTATCGATTTTAACACCTTTACGAATAATGGTTGAGCTAAAAGTGGCACGATCCACACATGCATTGGACCCTATTTCCACATTATCCTCAATTATAACATTACCTAACTGTGGAATTTTTTCATACACAAAATTTTGATCGGGCATAAAACCAAAACCGTCCCCTCCGATAACAGCTCCCGATTGCAATATACAATCCGCTCCAATCAAACAATTATCATAGATTTTTACGCCCGCATATAACATGGTATTATCACCGATGCGCACATTATCACCGATATAACAAAGCGGATAAATTTTAACATGATCGCCGATAACAACATTTTCGCCAACCACCACTCCTTCTCCTATATATACACCGGTTCCTATTTTTGTGGTTTTCGCAATATGTGCACCTTTAGAAATACCTAATTTCTGCGGCTTTAAATTATCATAAAACTGCAATAGTTTAACAAAAGCTTCCTGCGGATTGGCAATGCGAATCAAAACACAACTAAGTTTTTTTACAGGAACAAAATCCTCTTTCACAATAACGGCACTTGCTTGTGTAGTATAAATATAAGATTCAAATTTTTTGTCAATCAAAAATGCTAGACCTCCCTTTTCACCGGCATCAATTTTTGTGATCTTATCTATTACCGTATTCGGATTCCCTTCGGTTTGACCTCCTAATATATGGGCAATTTGTTTAATCGTAAATGTTACGTTTGTCATTATATTTCTATATTTCAATTTCTGCAAAAATAATAAATAAATGCATAGTGTGAAGCTTTCATTGACTTTTAACAATACTTTTATGCTAGCACTTCAGGCTACATACACAGCAAAGATAGTAACAATAAACTATCTTTACTTGCTATGTACATTCTTAATAATAGTCAGGATAAACTCAATACATTGACAACCTATTATTCTATAGCATGAGAGAGTGTGTGTTTAATTATATAAATATCCATAAGTACTAAAACATAAGATTAGCATTATAGAAACAATTCCAACATAAAGTAACTTTAAACACAATATTACGTATCTATTATATGTTATTTAAAAAGATTAGAACCTATTTTAAATTAATGCTGATAAAGAAAGAAATAAATAATTAAATTTTATAAAAATGAAGAAGAAAAGGATATTTTTAGGATTTTCATTCTTATTTATTGGAGTATGCATATTTTTCGTCATGAGTTGTGATGAAGACGTTGAATATAGACCAGGGAAAATTCCAATTCTTACAACCACAGAAGTCAGCAATATCACTCAAACAACGGCTATATCAGGTGGAAATATAAGTAACGATAAAGGATCAGCTGTCACAGCGCGTGGTGTATGCTGGGGTATAGACAAAAATCCTACTATCAATACACTAAACAGTAATAAAACAGATGACGGTATCGATACAGGCAGTTTTACAAGCAACATAAGCGGCTTAGAACCAAATACAACGTATTATGTAAGAGCATACGCCACTAACAGTGCAGGTACCGGATACGGAAATACCGTGTCATTTAAAACACTTGAAGACAATAATATAAATAGTTTCACCGATTTACGCGACGGCAATGTTTATAAAATAGTTAGTATAGGAAATCAAGTATGGATGGCTGAAAATTTAAGATATTTACCAAGTGTTGTAGGACCTGAAACTGGATCAGAAACAGCACCTTATTATTACGTATATGATTACAACGGGACGAATATTACTGATGCTAAAACATCTTCAAATTATAGCACTTATGGTGTATTATATAATTGGCAAGCTTCGAAAACCGCATGCCCGGAAGGATGGCATTTACCAACCGATGCAGAATGGACTGAATTAATAGAATTTTTAGGAGGAGAAGAGGTTGCCGGTGGCAAACTAAAAGAAACCGGCACTACACATTGGATTAGTCCTAACACAGATGCAAGCAATGAAACCGGTTTCACGGCACTTCCTGCCGGTTATCGTGACAACAACGGCAATTTTATCCATTTTGGATACAACTCGTATTGGTGGAGTGCAACTGAGATCTATGGTGATTATGCCTGGTACACATATTTACACTATAATTATAGCATTGCTAGCCGACATACCCGTAGCCAGGAAATGGGTTATTCTATCCGTTGCATTAAAGATTAATGCAATTGTAAATCTTTGCTTAATCCTTGTATTTTAAAACACAGTAAAAAAGGTATAGTTTTTTTTTACAACAAGGCTTGTTTAAATAAATTTATGTACATTTGCAATGAAATAAAAAATCATAAACGATATAAGAATCAATGGTAATAATTGGTATTACAGGAACAATAGGTGCAGGCAAAGGAACGATTGTTGAATATTTAACTTCCCAAAAAAACTTCAAGCATTATTCGGTACGTTCGTTTTTGCTACGTGAAATACAACACCGGCAATTACCCCCCAACCGTGATTCAATGGTAATCGTTGCAAATCACTTACGGCAAACACATTCTCCCTCATACATTGTTGACCAATTAATCAAAGAAGCTTTATTGAACAACCAACACAGTGTAATTGAAAGCATACGTACCGAAGGTGAAATCATTTCTTTGCGCAAACATCATTGTTTTCATCTTTTTGCCGTTGATGCACAACCCGAATTACGTTATGAACGCATTAAACTTAGGAATTCCGAAACCGACCATATCGATTATCAAACCTTTATCGAAAACGAACAACGCGAATTCAATTCTACCAATCCTTATCAACAAAACTTAAAAAAATGCATTGATTTGGCCGATTTTAAACTATTAAATAACGGCAGTGTAGAAGATTTATACCAACAATTGGAAGAAGTACTAAGACAATTATCTTTATGAACGACGATAGCAAAAAATACATTCGACCTTCCTGGGACGAATATTTCATGGAAATAGCCAACACCGTATCTAAACGAGCCACCTGCGACCGCGGTCGAAGTGGTTGTGTGATTGTGAGAGATAAACAAATTTTAGTAAGTGGTTATGTTGGCTCCCCTGTCGGCATGCCGCATTGCGATGAAGTGGGTCATCAAATGAAACAATTAATCCATGAAGACGGAAGCATAACCTGCCATTGTACTCGAACCGTACATGCCGAACAAAATGCCATTTGTCAAGCCGCAAAATTAGGGATATCTCTTAAAGATAGCACTCTCTATTGCCGCATGACCCCTTGTCGCACCTGCGCTATGCTTATTATCAATTGCGGCATTAAAAGGGTGGTGTGTGAAAAAAAATACCATGCCGGTAAAGAATCGGAAGAAATGTTTGATTTATGTAATGTAGAATTGGTATTCCTCTGTGAGGACATACTGCAATATGATAAACAATAAAATTTAATAATATGTTAATTAAAAATAAATATGTATCCCACACCATACGCATTATCATTGGTTGTGTTTTTATAGCTTCTGCCATATTAAAATACTTATCCATCGACACTTTCGATTTATACATATATGAACATCAACTTTTTAATTATGCAATCACTGCTATACTTACCCGTTTACTCATTGCAGCTGAATTTGCCTTGGGGATCATGTTGATAGGTAATATCCTTATTAAATTCACTTATTTTACCACCTTCTTATTTTTAGCCGGATTTACGGTTTATTTATTCTTGCAACCTTTGCTTTTCGACGTGGACCTCAGCAATTGCCATTGTTTCGGCGATAAAATCATTTTGAATCACACCCAATCTATTATTAAAAATATTGTGTTGATGTTGTTACTCTTGTTGGTTAACATTGATTTTTACAAATGGCGAAAATACGAACTTCCGGTTTTTATTGCACTTGCCATTGTTACAACCACCGCATTTATGCTGATCAACGCACCCGATTTTATCTATAAAAAACTCTTTGATTCCAATGTCCGTATTGATGTTGAGTTGTATGAAAGCACTTTACAAAGCACTACAAAATACAATGATTTCACAAGCGATGATATGTTGATATGCATGTATTCCAACAAATGCAAATATTGCAAAATAGCTGCCGGTAAAATTGATGAAATAATCAAACAAAACAATATCGGAACCGACAAAGTGAGATGTGTGTTTTGGGGAACAAACGATTCAACCGAAATAAAGAATTTTTTCATTGAATGCAAAATAGAAGCTTTAGATTATACCGTTATTCCCGTTACCAATTTCTTAGCTATTACTAACGGGAAAATGCCGGTTATTCTTTTTTCCGAGAAAGGGAAAATCACTCAATCAGTAAATTACACCGGATTATCGGAAAAAGATATAGTTACCTTTCTACGAAAAGAATAGAACTATAATCCTCTTTGCTTTTTAATACGTTGATAAGCATGATTGATTTTCTTGAAATTCTCTTCAGCTTTTTTACGTGCCACTTCTCCGAGATGTTCAATCTTATCGGGGTGGTTTTCGATAGCTAACCTTCGAAAAGCTTTCTTTATATCCTCATTACTATCGCTTGAACTTACGCCCAAAATGGCATAATCGCTTTCAATATTAGAAGTTTGATAAGCCCTGTAACGGTTTTCATTGGAAGAAGATTGTTGACGGTTATAATAAAAGAATGTATTCTTTATATACAGAAAATCCTGTTGATTTATATTAAACTTAAAAGAAATCGATTGCAATACAGATAATTCGGCTTGATTCAAATTCCCGTCAACATAAGCTAATTGAAATAAATACCTGAGTATTTCTGTTTTCTCGGTATAATTCAAAATCTTATTTAATGGTTCACAGCTTTCTTCTATAGAAATAACTTCGTCTTTAATATCTTGAAAAATATCGATAGCTTTCGCTGCGGCGGTTTTCCCGAAATTATTCAGCATAAAATCCCTGAATAAATACAATTCGGATCGCATGATTGAGGAATCGGATTTCATAAGTATTACCGAGAGCGATGTAATGCCATATAATACCGTTTCGGGAATACCTTTTTTCTTAGGAATAAGGCTTTCTAAAAAACTACCGAGAAAATAACCTGCCAATGCCCCGAATGTTCCTCCGACTGAAAAACCCATCAGCGTAAAAACAATACGTATTAAACAACCCGGATACATTCTATATATTTAAATTTGTTCTTGCTAATGAATAATTGGTAAACATGGCTCTGCGTGCAACCGAAATAGCAAGGGTGAAAATGGTTATTCTTCCTATAAACATCAATATTATTAATGTAGATTTCCCTATTATCGAAAGTGAAGGGGTAATACCCATACTCAAACCAACAGTTCCTATTGCAGAAAAGACTTCAAATGTAATATTTATAAAATCAAATTGCGGATCGCTGATTGATAAGATTAAAATTCCGGTAAAGATAAAAGCAAATGTAAATAAAACAACGGCATAAGCCCTATCTACCAAATTAAAAGGGATGGCACGATTGCAAACACTCACTTCTTTTTTCCCTTTTATGGTGGCTAAGGCAGATTTTATTAAAATATAAAATGTGGTGATTTTAATCCCGCCTCCCGTCGAACTGGGTGCCGCTCCGACAAACATCAAAAAAATAAAGATTAATAATGTTGATAAATTCAAACTTCCCGTATCAACGGTTGAAAAACCGGCAGTTCTGCACGAAACCGTATTTAATAAAGCCGTACAAAAACGATCTCCTATACTTGTTCCTTGCAAACTGTTGTTTGACTCGAATATCAAAAATAAAAGGGTTCCACTAACGATAAGAAACAAAGTTACTTTTAGCGTTAATCGCGACATAACTTGCAAACGCGACCAATATTTTAATTTATTAGGATTATAACGCACACTAAACAACATATTATGAATGGTAAGGAAACCTATACCTCCCATAAAAATTAGTATTGTTGTAATGATTTGGACATAATGATCCCAACGGAATAATGCTGCTGTCATCCCCCCTTCAATGAAAGAAATACCTGCATTGTTGAATGATGATATAGCATGAAAAACAGATAAGAACATATTTTCAAACAACGAATCACTATAAAAATGATAATGATTCCAATATAAAAAGAAAGCCAAGGTACCGATAAGCTCTATGGCAAAGGTATATATCAATATTTCTCTGATTAAAGATTTGGTCCCGTGTAAACTTGTACTGAGCATTTCTTTCATTACAGATTGATAGCGTAATTTCTTTTCAACATAAAAAGAAGATAAAAACGTAGCAAAAGCAACAATATTGATTCCGCCGAATTGTATCAATAACAGAATAACGATATAACCTTTAAAGGTAAATGCAGTAGCCACATTAAGAGTTAGTAATCCGGTAACACAACTGGCACTGGTAGCCGTAAATAAAGCATCAATAAATGAAATGCCACCGGTTGTCATTTCGGGCAATAGCAATAAAACCGTTCCTAATGAAATTAAAAATATAAATGAAGAAATCATCCATCCGCCGGGTCCAAATTTTAATTTGGAAAACAGTTGTCCTATACTCGAAAAATCAAACAGCATCATCACAAAAAAGTAAAGCTGTATGACAAGCATGGTCATACTCCCTATGTTTTTAATATCAATAGCATTGAATAATTTATGTTGAAAATTAAAACCATATGAAAACACAAACCAAAGAACAATAAGGAAGATCATAATTCCCTGATACTTATGTTTAAAAATATATTTTTTTGAATGAACGGAAAAGAAAGCATTCAAAAAATATTTTAATACATAAAATATCAAACTGCAATGAATAACTATATTACATAAAAAAGCAGATTGAGGTGTTTGTGGAAATCCATAGAAATAGGCAATCACACCCATGGTAAAAAACGACACAAATATACTTATCAATTTCAGTGTGTTGTGTACACTGTCGATGTAATCCCAAACAAACAGTTTGATGTTTTCCCGAAAGCGGCGAAAAATTCTCACGATTAGTTATTTATTTCAACAAATTTTTCAATGTCTTTGTTTTTACCAAACAGCACCAAAGTGTCTCGCGACAAAATAACGGTTTTAGTATCGGGAACGCCTAAAACATGTTGGGTGTTTTCTTTTTTAACAGTATTGTCTTCGCTGAAATCACGTTTAATGGTTATCAAACTTAATTTGTATTTATCACGGAAATTTATTTTTGCATAAGGAAGTCCGCAAATATGCTTTGGTGCCACAATTTCCATCACGCTGTAATCGTCGGGCAGATCAAGCGAAGAAACCAGACTAGGATTTATTAAACGGCGGGCCACCAAAATGCCTACTTCCTGTTCGGGTGAAATAATATCGGTTATTCCCATTTTTTGCAAAATAAAACGTTCGTTACGACCCATGGCTCGGCAAACAATACGTTTTATTCCTAAATCAAGTAATAAAGCGGCACAAAGCAAGCGTTGTTCCAAAGGATTGCCTATTGAAATGATTACCGCATCAAAACTGGCAATATCTTGCGACAACAAGGCTTTTCTGTCGGTAGCATTCAAAGTTACGGCATAAGAAACCTCATCGCTTATATTTTCGATTTTTTCATAATTGTTGTCGATAGCCATAACCTCCGCTCCTTTTTTCATTAGATTTAAAGCTATTGATTTTCCGAAATGTCCGATACCTATAACGGCAAATTTAAATAACTGCATCTCTTTTCCTTTTTTTTATTGCAAACGTATATAATTTTTTAATAATAATTACTTCTTTCAGCTAAATAATAGGTAAAGAAAATAACGTCACCCTGCATGGATGACGCTATATTCTTATGATAATTAAATATTTTATTACTTTTTAATGTTGGGTAATTCCAAACCGTAACCTTTTTTCTTGTCTTCGATTTTCAGCATAATTCCGAAAATGAAAGCCAAAACGCCTAAACCGGCAAAAATCAACATAGGCACGGTATAGTTATAATCGGTTGGATTGGCAACACCTTGATTGGTAGCGGACAAAGCCCATCCTATTAAAATGGGAAATGTCATCAACCCGATGTTCTGTATCCAGAAAATAACCGAATAAGCAGAACCTAAATATCTGTTTTCAACCAATTTTGGTACCGAAGGCCATAAAGCGGCAGGAACCAATGAAAAGGAAACGCCTAAAATTACGATGGCACCGTAAGCTACCACAGGAGTAAAGTATTGTTCCGGTGTAATGGCAAATATCATATGACAAACAAACATTAAAACAGCTCCTATTATCAACATGCTGGCACCTTTTCCCTTGGTATCAAGGAATCCTCCTAAGAGAGGAGTCAACACCATGGCACCTATCGGAAACCAACGGAAAATGTCGCTTGCCGCTTGATTGCTAATACCCAACCGGCATTCCAACAAATTGGCTGCAAATTTCTGGAAAGGGAAAATAGCCGAATAATACAACACACACAAAAAGGCTACCAATAAAAAGGTTTTACTGGTAAACAATTTACCGATATCGCTGATACGGAAAGGATCGTCGGGCACTACGCCGCTTTCACCTAATTGTTTGTCTAATTTTCTATCCATTAATGTATAAACCGTAACACAAATAAAACCGATAACCAATAATAAAGTGGCAAAAAGAACGGATTTATCAATATGAATACCTTGAGCAATACGAGGCGACAAACTGAAAACGGCAAAAACACCTAAACGGGCAATAGCCATTTCTATACCCATAGCCAAAGCTAATTCTTTTCCTTTAAACCATTTCACAATGGCTTTCGACACCGTAACACCGGCCATTTCCACACCGCAACCGAAAATCATAAAACCTAAGGAGGCTAATTTGGCCGAGGCCGGAAAAGAAGGCCACCAGGATGACAAGGAAGCTTCTAAACCGGTACCAATAAAAGCATTGCTTATGGCATAATATTTTATAAATGCTCCTAATACCATTAATCCTCCCGATAACAAAATGGTAAAGCGAATACCCATCTTATCCAGAATAATACCCGCAAAAATTAAAAAGAATGCAAACACATTCAACAGATATTCAGAACTGCAAAAAGTGCCATAAGTTTCGGGGGTCCAGCCTCGTTGCGACTCCAACAAACTTTGTAAAGGGGATAAAACGTCCATAAACATATAGCCGAAAAACATCAAGGAGGCTAACAAGACAAGTGCTGTCCACCGTAATACCGGTGTTTCTTTCATTAATTTTATTGTCTTCTCTGTCATTTTTTTTATTTTTTAAATTATTAAAATTATAAATTATATATATGATTAAGTTAATTACACACTTATTAGTTTTTATACCTTATCCACTTCCATAATTCTTTATAAGTGATTTTTTTACCATACATTAATATACCTGTACGATAAATCTTGGCGGCAATCCATGCCGAAGCCACACATCCTAAAACCATTAAGGAACACGACAATATGATTTCCCAGCTTTGCACCGCTTCCATACCGAAAGGCATACGAATCATCATGGCAATAGGCGAAGTGAAAGGTATGATAGAAAACCAAAACGCCAAAGCTCCGTCGGGATTTTCGGCTATATATTGGGAAACGATAAAAGTCAACAACAAAGGCAAGGTCAGCGGGAGCATAAATTGTTGTGTGTCGGTGTCGTTATCCACCGCTCCCCCTATGGCGGCATAGAGCGAGGCATAGAAGAAATATCCCGTTACAAAGAAAAATAAAAAGAACACAATTAAGTAAACAAAATTTATTTCCATTAAGGATGTAACGAATTCATTATCCACTATGCTTTCATCGGCATTGATTCCATTTTGTGCATCGGAAGGAATATATTTATAATAATCGGCCGGCATTTGCTCACTAACAGCAATCGAAGTATTGTTCCTTTCAAACATCTCAGGGAAACTGCTCCTGACAATCCCCAATATGATAATCAGCGATATTATCCATATCATCAATTGGGTTAATCCAATCAGTGCCACTCCCACTATCTTGCCTATCATTAATTGTATGGGCTTGACCGACGAAACAATGATTTCGACGATACGATTGGTTTTTTCCTCCAACACATTGCGCAGCACCATGGAGCAATACATAAAAATAAAAAGATAAATCAAAATGCCCGATATATAGCCTATTACCAATTGAATTTCTTTTAAATAAGAAGCCTTTTTCGATTCTTCTCCGTTTTTATCAATGAATGTTTGCCCTAACATTATCTTGTTGGTCTGATTTTCAATATACATGTTCAGCGAATCCTGACTGATATTAAATTCATTTAAAAGAATCTCGTTCGAAAGGTCTCTTTTCATGGCAGCTAAGACACTTGAAATCACACCTGTCCCAAGTGAGGATGTGGAATAAATCATTCCACCTAATATGGTGCTGTTGTAAGGAATGTATAACAAAGCATCGTATTTCTTATCGATTAATTCTTTTTTCAAAACAAGCAAATCCTTGTCGACATAAGTGAAATGTATGCTTTTGTCATTAGGACTGTTTAGTTTTGAAAACAAACCCGATTCGTCTAAAACGGCAATAGTTTGATTGTCTTTACCGTAATTCGCCAATAAAGTAGGAGTTATGATTAATCCGGCCATGAGTAAAGGGCCTAAAATAGTCATAACAAGAAATGTTTTCTTTTTAACGGCTTGTAAATACTCTCTTTTTATTATTATTAAAATCTTATTCATAAGTCAAACCGATTGTATGCTAATTATTCATTGGATTCATTTTATTGACTTGTGAAATAAATATTTCGTTCATACTCGGAAATATTTCCTGAAAGCCTTGTATGGAAACATGGGGAAGCAAAGCCGCCAGCAAATCGTTGGCGGAAGTATGTTCCACTTTAATAAGCGCCGTAAAAACACTATCGGCATCAGTGATTGATTCAATGTGAAAATCTTCCGGCAGCAGGGACGATAATTCCACTTCGTGGGAAGTGGTAAACACAACCTCAAACATATGCTGTTTGAATTGGTTTTTAACCTCTCTTAAACCACCCTCTAATATCTTCTCCGATTTATTAATCAGCACAATATCATCACATAATTCTTCTACCGAAGCCATGTTATGGGTAGAGAATATTATACTGGCACCGTTTTTCTTCAATTCGAGGATTTCATTCTTTAACATATTTACATTGATGGGATCGAAACCGCTGAAAGGTTCATCGAAAATAAAAAACTTAGGTTGGTGTAAAATCGTTACAATAAACTGCAACTTCTGCTGCATACCTTTCGAAAGCTCTTCCACTTTGCGGTTCCACCACGAAGCGATTTCAAATTTCTCAAACCAATATTTTAATTTTGTAATGGCATCCTGCCGCAACATGCCTTTTAATTGTGCCAAATAGATTGCCTGTTCACCCACCTTCATTTTGCGATACAAACCCCTTTCTTCGGGAAGATAACCTATTTGAGCCACATGCTCCTGTGTTAGTTTTTCTCCTTTAAAAAAAACCTCTCCTTCATCGGGAAAGGTTATATGGTTGATAATACGAATCAGGGTGGTTTTACCGGCTCCGTTTGGTCCCAGTAAACCCAATATATTATTTTCTTTTACGGCAATACTCACCTTATTCAAGGCACGAAAGTCCCCGTAAAGCTTAGTAACATCGTGTGCTTCAACAATATTCATCAATACATGAATTTAAAATTCAAGGTTACAAATGTATGAAAATATTATATATAAATATGAAAATAATTTATTTCTTTTGTAGAGACGTAGCATGCTACGTCTCTACCGTGATTTTTTCAATATTATCTAAAAACAAACAATCCACTCGCTAAACAAACTTTGCTAAATTTCACCCGATTTTTTAAGCAAAATGCCGTATAACGCGTTTTTAGGCCTATTTTCAGCACTTTATATCCAACCTTTACTATAGTATTACCAAGGGGTAAACGTGCCGTAAATCGCCTTAAATCAAGCCGTCGGAAAATAGGGCTTTTTTCTGTAACGAAATAATTTTCGGCACTCAACACAAGTAAAATGTATCCTGACATCCGATCTTTTAATCTATATTAATGGAAAAATAACATTGAAAGCAATACAATAGTAAATCATAACAATTTTTCGTGTACTTTTGCAACCTTAAAAATAATAAAAACAATGGAAGACAATCAATGTCCGAATGCAGTGGCTTGCAAATTGATTCACACGAAAGGCTTTGTGGATGAAAGCAAAAAAGCTTTTTATACGGCTCATTATTGTTATGCCGATGGAAACGGATATAAAGCATGCAAACGCTATCAAACCGCTTTAACACTTCATTTTTGTCCGGATTTCGTTTTACCCGATTCCATAATCACTACGGATGAAATCCTCGCAAAATACGAGGAAGAAAATGATTAATAACATATAAAAATATAAGAGAATGACAGCATTAGAATTCGACGGAGACGGTTTTTTGAAGGACCCTCAAATATGGACGGAAGATATTGCACTTAAAATTGCAAAAGAAGACGGTATCAGCGAGTTAACAACACAACATTGGTCGGTCATAAACGTCATACGCGGCAATTACTTAGAAAAAGGAATGGCTCCCATGATACGGACCATTTGTAAAGAAACCGGATTGAAATTGAGAGACATTTATGAACTCTTTCCCTTAGGTCCTGCACGCGGAGCTTGTCGTGTGGCCGGCTTGCCCAAACCCGACGGTTGCGTTTAATCGTCGCACATAATAAAATACATTAACATATAATAACGTCGCATTATGTATTGGTATCATTGGACTACGATTTTAGCATTAAGCATTTGTATAAGCGTTCTTTTTTGGCATTTTATCCGTCTGATAAGTTTAGGAAAACCCAAGGACTATTCCCGTAAAAGCGGTAGTATAACCAAAGGGGTTGTCTACTCTTCGACCAAAGCCATGGTCGACCACAAAGAATCGGCCTATTTACATATCCCTACTTATTTTGCCGGCATGGTGTATCATATAGGAACATTCGTTTCCTTGTTTTTATATGTGTTTTTTCTCTTAAACATATTGCTTCAAATTAGTTTACCGCCATGGTTGGTATGGATTTTAGTAGCGGGTTTGCTGGTATCGAGCATTTGCGGTTTCAGCTTGTTTATTAAACGCTTATTATTAAAACCCATGCGAAACCTCAGCAACCTCGACGATTACTTATCCAATTTCTTGGTGAGCCTCTTTCAATTGTTTACATTGCTAAATCTATTATATAGTAATAATATTGAAGCTATATATTATATTATCGCCAGTTTAATGTTACTTTATATGACGGTAGGAAAACTTAAACACATGGTTTATTTCTTTGCCGCACGTTATCATTTAGGTTTTTTCTACGGATGGCGTAATGTTTGGCCTCCTCATAAATCAAAATAAATATGAAAAAGTTAACAAAAGAGCAAATAGACAAGGCATTAAAAGTATTAAAGATGCCTGCCGACAGTAAATTGATAACACATTTGAATGCTTGCGTACATTGCGGTTTATGTGCTACGAGCTGCATGTATTTCATCGCTTTGCAAAACGACAAATACACCCCGGCTCGAAAAGTGGAATTGGTAGCTTCGCTCTACCGCCGCTATTGTACCTTGACAGGTAAAATCGTTCCCAAACTTGTCAACGCCCGCGAACTGGACGAACAAATGGCCGAAGAAATGATCGATATCCTTTTCGGTGCCTGTACGATGTGCGGACGTTGTGTAAAACATTGTTCCATCGGTGTCGATATTGCTTATATTGTGCGTGTGGGCCGTCAAATGCTTGCAGCCATGGATTTGGTACCCGCCACCTTACAAGCAACTGTCGATGCAGCTTTGACAACGGGAAATAATATGGCCATCCCTACCGAAGAATTTGTAGATACCATACAATGGATGGAAGAGGAACTCTTGGATGAAATGAACGACAAAAACGCCCGCATCCCCTTGGATGAAAAAGACAAACATATCTTGTATACCTTAAACCCACGCGAACCGAAATTCTTTCCTCTTTCGATATCGGCCATGGCCAAAGTATTCTATGCCGCCAAAGAAAGCTGGACTTTATCCTCCAAGATGTATGACGTTACCAACTACGGTTTATTCAGCGGCAACAACGAACATGCCGCTGTCATAGCCCAACATTTATATGATGAAGTAAAACGTTTGAATGCAAACACCCTCGTGTTGGGAGAATGCGGACACGGTTCAAGGGCTACCCGCTGGGAAGGGCCTAATTATCTAGGAATGGAATATGATTTTGACGTTATTACCGTTGTGGAACTCATCAACGATTATATACGCTCCGGCAGGATTAAATTAGATAAATCATTGATCAAAGAACGTGTTACTATGCACGATCCCTGTCATTTATCGCGTAATGGCGGACTGGAAAGCGAATTGCGTTTTGCGTTAAACAATAGCGTAAGTGATTTTGTGGAAATGACACCCCACGGCTTCGATAACTTTTGCTGTGGAGGCGGTGGCGGTCAGTTGGCCATGAGCGAATACAACGACAGGCGTATTAAAATAGGTGAAATCAAAGCCGAACAAATCCGTAAAACCGGTGCTTCTATCGTCGTTACACCTTGCCATAATTGCATCGACCAACTGATGCAGATTAATCACACCTATAAACTGAATGTTAAAATTAAAAGTATAGCTGAAATCGTCGCCGATGCCTTAGTGATTGAAAAATAAACCATTCATCACTTCCTTTTGTCTTTTACGATAAAAGCATCCGACACTTGTTTACGATAAAAACCTAATCGCTCGCGGGCTTGTTTTTCGGTTTCAAAAGGGCCTACTATATATCTGTATAAACGTCCGCTTTTCTCTACATATATTTCATCCCCCCTGTGTAATCGATAATCTCTTTTCCTATCGTGGTTACTCCCCGATCCTACTTGGATATAATAAGCATATTTTGAAAAAGTCTTTGTTGGCTTTTCTTCTTTTGATTGTCTATCAATATTTTGAGCTTTTGTTTTTATTTTCCGAATACCTTTTACACTGTCAACATACAACAAAGCACCTTCTCCCCAAGAAAAAACAGTAGGCAGACTATCCGTAAACAGGACGGTGAAAGTATATACAAAAGTATCCGCTTTCGAGAAATGCGGCCAAATGACAGTGAAAATCCCGTCGGAAGTATCGCTTAGGGTTGAAACGCTGTCGTAAGACATAAGTTTGACTTGCGGGAGCAGACGTTGCTGCCATCGCAGGGATACACCCTCCGGAATGTTGATAAAACACAAAGAAGTTTGAAGTGTTTGAGCAAAAGTATCCATTTCCGTTTTAATTATAACGGATTGTGCATTAAGCATGTGAAACGGGAAACACAGGCATAACACAAAAAGATAACAAACAGTTTTTCGCATCATATAATCAATAACGCTCAACACTTAAATTCGAAACCCCGCTTTCGAGCGTAATATGAATAACTCCTTTAACTGTATCCGACTGACTTTCGGACACATATTCCTGTTTCGATAGTTGAGTGAATCCTTTGAAATTCAAACCGCTCAATGCCGATTTATTTTCGATAACACATTTCATGTTCAACGGTACTTTCATGGATAAATTCGTAACACCGGTCGATACTTCCACCTCAACATCGGAATATTTATCTCCCAATGTTAATGCGATATCGGAAACTCCGGCATCGATCGAAAGGGATTGTATTTTATAATCGCGCATATCCATGATACTTCTACTTGCCCCCATATCCAAATCCATTTCCCAAACCGGTGTAGGATTCAGTAGAACATACATTTCTTTTTCCTGATTATTATCAATAATATCAACAAAAGGATGTATGTTTAACGTTATTTCGGCCGAACGCATATTGTCTTCTTGCGATTCAACTATATTCAGATAGCGTTCACTCATTTCCAAGCCTTTGATTTCGATCAAAGCATTGCCCGGAGCAAAGATAAAAGTCCCTGCACCCGCATTCATCGATAATTCGGCATAAGCATATTCCAAACTATCGAGGGTTTCGACAGCTACCTTATCCGTTATTCGTATACCGACATTGTCAGGTTTGTTACATGGAAATAACAAGACGAAAAGGGCGACACACAAGGTAAGTATATCCAGTATGATTCTTATGACGTTTTTAACGGGAATCACACTGATACCCGTCCAAATCAAAATAAAAGGCCACAAGGCAAGCACATCATGCCATCCAAAATCAACGATTTGCAAACTCTTCAACAACCATAATAAACCGGCGGTTATAAAAAGAATACCCCAAAACACACTTTTGTAACGCATAGCTTATTCTTTTTTTGTTTTTTTACCAAAGAAAATTAAAATCAACCCCAACATTACCAAGAGTAAAGGAAACCAATACTCAAAGCGGAAAAAGGGGAAAAAGTTTCGGAGGAAAAAGAAAATCCCGAGAAAAATCAATAACAAACCGAAGACCAAAGCCCCCGCATTGGCGGCACCGGATGCCACTTTTTGAATGGTTTCTTCTTTTATTCCTTTATTTTCGGCTTCATCCACTCGTTTGGCATCGCCTTTTTCGTCGACTTCTACATAAGGGGTAAAATTCACATCCCTTTCATCTTGCATTACTAACAATAACACAAAATACAATACAAAACCGGCTCCGCCAAAGAAAATCAAGGCTATAAACAACACCCTCACGATCAAGGGATCAATGCCGAAATAGTTGGCTATGCCTCCACATACACCCGCTATTTTACGATCTTTACTTCTTACAAACTTTTTATCCATATTAATTATTTTTAATTAGGCTTCGGGAGAAACTATCCAAAATATTAAATAAAGAAGCAAACCGCTTCCACCAAAGATTAACAAACAAATAAACAATATCCTGACGATAGTCGGATCCACATTAAAATAAGCACCCAAACCGCCACATACACCGGCAACCTTGCGATCCGTTAAACTGCGCGTAAACTTTTTATAATTCATTATATGATTTATTTTATAATTTTCTTTTTAACGGTGTTTTTGAATATTTATTTTACCCCCCTTTTTTTTTATGCTAAAAACACATATCATATGCCCCGTTTATTAGTGAAGAGTGAAAGAGGCTGTTTGTTGTCAGTTTTCAGTTGTCAGTTTTCAGTTTTCAGTTGTCAGTTTTCAGTTTTCAGTTGTCAGTTTTCAGTTTTCAGTTGTCAGTTTTCAGTTGTCAGTTGTCAGTTATTCAATGCGTTGACTCACTCTTCACTTTTACCTTTCACCTTTCCCCTTTTACCTTTTTTTAAACCGCCGAGAACGCAGAGATATTACGCAAAGAACGCAGAGAGATAAAACCAATTAAAATGGCACGCAGATGACGCGGATGCGGCGGATGAATGCGGATTTTTAATTCTTAATTTTTAATTGTTCTCTTCACTCTTTTCTCTTTTCTCGGCACTCGGCACACGGCACATTTTTTTAGTTTTCAGCTATCAGTTTTTCAGTGCGTTGACTTGCGACTTCATTTTTCATTGTTTAATCAATCATTTTTATAATGAAAAGCCTTAATATATCAACTTTATTATCAATATTTTACAACGGTACCAGAATACCCCTTGAACCAAGCTTGCTTGCGTAAAATAGTGCCTTGGTTGGAGTTCCAACCAAGCTTGGTTCACGCGCAAAC
>MWCE01000041.1 GCA_002069895.1 Bacteroidetes bacterium ADurb.Bin234
AATCCGGCGAAAGTACTTGTATCTGTATTATCCTCACGTAATGTAGAGGAAATTGAGGAAACAACAGAAGCAGGTGCCGAAGAAAAAGAAACGGTAACTCAATAAAAAAAAGGGCTTTGAATAAAAGCCCTTTTTTTAAAGTCGGGGTGAAAAGACTCGAACTTTCGACCCCTTGCACCCCATGCAAGTGCGCTAGCCAACTGCGCCACACCCCGATTTTTCGTGTGCAAAAATACTAAAAATAGTCTTTATCTTTTATGCTCTTTACTAAATTTATTAAAGAATTTGTGAAACTGTCAGCTATCAACTGTCAGTTATCGGTTTTTCAGTGTATTGTCTCGTGAAGCGATAAGCATTCAACTTTTACTGTATTTTTGCTCTTGGGTCTAAGAAACCATAAATAATATCCACTATTATATTAATGAATATAAGGATAATTGAAATATAAAGCAGGCTTCCCATCACGACGGGGAAATCATATTTTTCCAGTCCGTTAACAATCATCACCCCTACTCCTTTGTAATCGAAAATATATTCCACATAAACAGCCCCGGCCATCATGCCGGCCAACCATCCCGAGATAGCGGTTACAACCGGATTCAAAGCATTTTTAACCACATGCTTTTTTATTACTTGAAAAAAACTTAATCCTTTGGCAAATGCCGTTTGAACATAGTTCTGCGACATTACTTCCAATACCGAATTACGCATTAATTGTACGACAGTAGCCAAGGGACGAATTCCCAAAGTGAAAGCAGGCAATATAAGATTTTTAAGATCGAGGTATTCCCCGTCGCCGAAATCGCTGACGGTGTATAAACTGCCGAACATATTCAAACCCGTGATATCGGACAACAAAAACGCAAATATCCAAGCAAATAAAATAGCGGCAAAAAACGAAGGCAGTGCCATGCCCATAACGGAGAAAACAATCGCCAAACGGTCGAACCAAGAATCTTTAAAAACAGCACATAAAGTACCTACGCCAATGCCTAACAGTATGGCAAAAATAATTGAAATAACAGCCAACAAAGCGGTTTTAGGAAAGGCTTCATTCAACATTTCCAATACCGGACGTTTGCTCTGATAGGAACGGCCTAAATAGGGTGTTTTAACCACACATACACTTTCCTTTCCGAAATAAAACAAGGGTTTTGCTTTGTATTTTTCCGTATTCAAATAAAACACACTTTCCGGATTCTTCGCATTATGAAAAGAAAGAGGAGAGAAATCATTGAAAAAGTTAATATAGCGGACACCCAAGGGCAAATCCAATCCCAAATCTTTTTTAACGGCTTCTTCCGAACTCACATCCGAACGCTGACCCATGGTCATAATGGCAGAATTAACCGGCAATACGGCAAACAAAATAAAAACTACCGTAAACACGCCCCATATTACCAAAAGTCCATAAGCCAATCGTTTGAATATAAATCTTCTCATTATTGTTTCTCGGGACTTAATTGTTGAATAATCTCACGTAACGAGTCTTTATAGGTTGAATTCTTACACCTTTCCAATAATTGCAAAGCATGTTTCACTTTTTGCCGGATAACCTCATGGGCAAAAAGGATCCCATCCTGTTGTTTTACTGTATTAATAATTTGACAAATAAGGTCATCGCTTTTATCTTCTGTTTTATATAATTGTATCAATGTTTGCTTTTGCTCTTCGTCCATTTTCTGCATGGCATGAATCAAAGGAAGTGTAACAATACGCTCCTTAATGTCTTTAGCAAAATCCTTGTCTTTTAAATTGATGTTATAATCTTTTAAATCATCTTGTATTTGAAAAGCAGTACCGATTTCTTTTCCGATACATTCCAAACACGTTAAATCTTCTTGCGATGCGCCGCTTGAATAGGCACCTAAGTACAAACAAGCGCCGAATAAATCGGCGGTTTTTGCTTGGATGATAAGATAATACTCATCCTCTGTTAAGGAATAATCATTTATTTTCGAGAGTTGAATAAGTTCTCCTTCCGACATATGATTCACCAAATCACCGAAATAGTTAAACAGCAACGGATCATTGATTTCACATAACACCAGTAAGCATTTTGAAATCAGATAATCGCCTGTTAAAACCGATATTTTATTACTCCAAAGTGCATTCAAGGTGGGTTGATTTCTCCTGTAGGAAGCATTATCAATCACATCGTCATGAACCAATGATGAAATATGCAGCAATTCTATAATAGTAGCAATTAAATACGTATTCCTGTTTATTTTACCTGACATACCGGCTGACAATAACACCAACATCGGGCGTAAACATTTTCCGTGAGTAGTAATAAGGTGATGAAGGATTTCATCCACACTCCGATGTTTGTTTTGAAATATGCTTACATATTGTTTTTCAAACTCAACAAACTCCTTCTCAATTGAATACGGTATGATTTTTTGCATTTTTAATGGTATATAACGATTTGCAAAAGTACATTATTTTTTTCAACAATTAATACACAATCTTTCATGGATTTTCATTTATCTCATCTATGATACTGTCTTTTTTTCTACTTTTGCACATCAAAAAAAACGATTGATTGCATTATGGCTAAAAAGTCGAAACACAAAAAAAGAAGATTATCTTTTATAAGGATAATAGTTTATATTATTGTAGGAATCTTTGGATTGAGTATATTTATGACCCTTGCGTATCGCTTCATTAATCCTCCCTTAACACCTTTAATGTTAATCCGTTCGATACAAGACGGGGAAAGCATAAAAAAAGACTGGGTTGATTTGGAAGACATTTCACCTTATATGATATCGGCAGCCATTGCAGCGGAAGACAACAACTTTCTTGGACACCGCGGTTTTGATTTCGGTGCCATTCAAAAAGCGGTCGATTTAAACAAAAAAGGCAAACGCAAACGTGGTGCCAGTACCATATCGCAACAAACGGCAAAGAATGTGTTCTTATGGCCCGGCCGTTCGTGGGTAAGAAAAGGTTTGGAAGTGTATTTCACATTTTTAATAGAGACATTTTGGCCAAAAGAACGAATCATGGAAGTGTATTTGAATGTCATTGAAATGGGACCGGGTTTTTACGGCAGCGAAGCCGCGGCACAACATTATTTTCATATTCCGGCAGCCAAACTCTCCAAACGTCAAGCATCGCTGATAACCGCATGTTATCCCAACCCAAGAAAACGTAATCCGACACATCCCACTTCCTACATTAACCTAAGAGCCAACCAAATCGCCGCACTTATCCCTAAATTCGGAAAAATTAAATTCGACGACAAAAGCTTACAGAAAGCCAAAGACAGGTATCATAAAAGAGAAGAAAAAAGAATAAAGAAAAATGACGGGAAAATAATAGATTTATAATAAATATTATTTCTTTCGTCTAAAAAGACCTCTATGAAAAATTCAATTCTTTAAGAAAAATCTTAAATCTCTATCGTTTAACTATTTTCTTTATTCCCACACCTGAATTTGTAATTAATTTCATTAAATATATCCCCTTTTGTAACTTATTTATAGACAACTCATAATCAAAAACATTTAAATTAAAAGCTTCTAATATTTTCACGCCTGTTATATCAAGAATTTCGATAGTTTTAAGAAGCTCTTTACTTCTTATATTTATTATAGAATATGCAGGATTTGGGAAAATATTAAAATCAATATTTACTATGGTTGGATTTTCTATCCCTAATGTAAAATATGGACAATGATAGACTGTATTTATAATATCTTTTGGATCATTATTATTAAAATCTTGAACTTTCCATTTTTTATTTGTTGCAATAGTATCTCGACAAAATGGAACTCCCGGATTAGTAACCGTATCGTTTTTAATTGTTATGTAGCCATTATTAAAAGAGTCGATCCTATTGGGTAATTGATGAAATATACTGTCCAAGGCACATGGAGAAAAATAATTACCTTCACAATCTAAATATTCTAAAGAATTACAATTAGTTATATCTAAATTAAAAAGATTATTTGCAAAGCAAGATATTTCCTCCAATAAACTGCAATTATTAATACATAATTTTGAAATACTATTATTATAACAATATAAAAAGATTATTGATTGATTATTATTTCCATCAAGCGACGTAATAGTTTCAAAATTATCATTGCAGCCAAAGCCTGCAATATCACCATAAAAATATGCAATCGTATCTTTTGCTTTAAATAAATATGATTTCCAAGCTTCTCCTATAATCATACTGGAAGTATCATTTCCACTTATAAAACAAACGGGAGTACTATCATTCGTGGCTAAAAAACTAATATTAAAATATTTGTTTTCAAGCACACCAACTTTTATACATTGGTTTATATCAGGTTGAGCATATACTTTAAAAAATAATAATAAACTTATAATAATAAAAACTATATTTTTTAATGATTTATTAAAAAAAAACATTTTAACTATATATATAAATTGATGCCACATAAAGTAGATATTTTAAATAGAAACAGGCAATAAATAAATTTTATTTATTGCCTGTATATAATACACTAAAGATCTTCCAAAATACTCTGAATTTCTGGACTTTGATTATTATAAAAATCCACATAAATAGTTAGATACTCATAATACAAATCTACTAATTCCTGAGATTCTAATTTAAAATCATTATTTTCAAATAACTGCTTAATTGCAATAACAGCTTCAGCAACCATCGCATCATTTAATTCATTTTGAATATAAGAAGCTAAATTATCATAAGATGCCATTTGTGCTGGATCTGATGTAATAATATTACCGGTTCCTCCTCCAGTTGTAAGACCGCCGCAGGACGGTTGCCCACCTATGCAGGTACAATTACAAGGAGACGTATAAGCTTTACATGCTCCTCTACGACATGAAGCCTCACAACATGGGGTTGTAGTTCCAGATCCACCCGGATCACCAGCTGTTTTTTGAACTAATTCATTTTCTGATTTTAAGTTCGAATCATCCATAATTTCTTGCTTATTACAAGAAAAATAAATAACTCCACATGCAACGATAAAAAATAAGCTACTGAATAATACAATTTTTTGTTTCATAAATATAATTATTATTTGATTTGAAAGACTTATTTGTACGTAAAGTCTGTTAACGTTTTTTTTGCAAATGAAATATTAATAATAATATGTAAAATATTTTTTTTAATTAGTTATCAACAGACTATTGTTAATATCATATTATCGTACATAACTCTTTTACTATATTTTAAAACAAATGCTCAATGTTTACTTAAATATATATTCAATATTTATAATATCCATTTTCATAAAAAATGGGATGGTTTTATAAACTCAACCTCATAATTAAAAAATAACACTTAAAAAAATAAATTTGTAATTTATATATATATATTCATATGAAATTTCACTATTGTCCGACAAAAGTCAACAGATTCTTCGCATTAGTTCGCTTTACTCAGAATCTTTATTTAATAACATATTTTTGTCGGATAATGATAATTAATTATATACTTTTGCCAAATAAAAAACAAAAAATATCATTTAATGAAAAGATTATTTTATAGCATATTAGGAATATCTCTACTTTTACTTTCCTGCAATTCGGGCACAAAAACCAGCCAAAACTCCGATACCAACGCTATCGAAGCGGAAGTTGCTGTTCCCATAGCTGAACCGGAACCTCAAACGACAGTAAGCTCATCAGGCATTCCAGTCAAGATCAATGCCAAAGAATTCATGGAAAAAGTCCATGATTACAAAAACATGACAACATGGAAATACAAAGGAGACAAACCCTGTATTGTTGATTTCTATGCCGACTGGTGCCGTCCGTGCAAAATGATGGATCCTGTTTTAGAAAAAATAGCAAAAGAATACGAAGGTAAGATTATTATCTATAAAATCAATATCGACGAGAACAAAGATATTGCTCAAGCATTTCAAATCAATTCCATTCCATTCTTTTTATTTTGTCCGCTCGAAGGGCAAGCACAATCGGCCATGGGAATGATGAGCGAAGAAAATCTCAGAACCGCCATTAAAGATGTTTTAAAACAATAAGTTTATGCAGGCTTCACAAGAAACACATGAGGGAGAAATTGTTGGTATCGAGAATGATTATGTCCATGTAAAGATTCTATTAAAAGAAGCCTGTCAGAATTGTGACAGTAAAAAAGCATGTATGGTTTTCACTTCACGGGAAAGAATAATAGACATTAAATCCGAACAATCTCAATTATTTGAGATAGGAGAAAAGGTGAATGTCCATATGGCTACCGCTGTCGGGATGAAAGCTGTGTTATACGCTTATGTTTTACCGGTAATTTTCCTTTTAACTTCCATCCTATTAGGCAGCCGCTACATTCAAAAAGAAATTATAGTCATAGCCATAGGCTTGGGTATTCTTGTTCTTTATTATATATTATTATATTTTCTTAAATCAAAAATAAACCGGACTTTTACATTCACTATCACTAAAAAAACATAAACATTTCAGGGGATTTTCTTCATCATAATTTTATTCGAAGGAATTCCTTTTAATAATGATAAAAGCTTTAACTTTGCAAAAAAAAATAAAATTAAAATATTCGTTAACAAATATATTGAAGTTATGACAAAAGGAAAAATTGAAGTTATTGAGAAAGACAGTGTTGTTGTAAAGTTTGCAGGCGATTGCGGTGATGGCATGCAACTTTCGGGCACCTTATTTTCCGATACTTCTGCCATGTCGGGAAACGATTTATCCACTTTTCCCGATTATCCAGCAGAAATCAGGGCTCCGCATAACACGGTGGCCGGTGTTTCGGGTTATCAAGTTCACATTGGGAAGGAAATACATACTATTGGGGACAAATGCGATGTATTGGTAGCTATGAATCCTGCTTCGTTAAAAGCAAATTTACATGTAGTAAAAATGGGTGGTACCATTATTGTTGATGTCGATACTTTTGTACCCAAAGCATTCGAAAAAGCAGGATGCAATGTTAATCCGTTAGAAGACGCAAGTTTATCAAGTTATAATGTAATTAAAGCACCCATTTCATCGGCAGCAAAACAAATTGCGCTCGACAACGGCCTGGAATTAAGAGATGCCGACCGAAGCAAGAACATGTATGCCTTGGGAATGGTAGCTTTCATTTTTGATAGAGACTTAACATTATTAAGCAATCAAATAGCTGCCAAATTCAAGAAAAATGTTAAAATCAGCGACGTAAACATAGCCGTTCTGAAAGCCGGTTATATATATGCCGAAAGCATCGAAGCAGTTGAATCACGCTTTCATATTCCGACGGCAAAATTAGAAAAAGGTCGGTATCGCAACATATCCGGTAACATTGCCACCGCTTGGGGTTTATTGGCTGCTTCCGAACGTTCGGGAAGACCTTTATTTTTAGGCTCCTATCCCATCACTCCGGCAACCGATATCCTCGTTGAATTGGCAAAACACAAATCGCTTAACGCTCGTGTTATGCAATGTGAAGACGAAATTGCCGGTATTTGTTCATCCATCGGTGCTTCTTATGCCGGTTCGATGGCCGTTACTTCCACTTCCGGACCCGGATTATCCTTGAAATCCGAAGCCATAGGATTGGCTGTTATGACCGAACTTCCTGTTGTGATTGTCGATGTCCAAAGAGGGGGACCTTCCACAGGATTACCCACCAAATCGGAACAAGCCGATTTATTGCAAGTGTTATACGGTCGCAACGGGGCTTGTCCGTGTATTGTTGTTGCAGCCACATCGCCTAGCGACTGTTTCGAAAGTGCTTATATGGCAGCAAAACTATCTATGGAACACATGACTCCCACTATACTAATGACCGACGGTTATATCGGACAAGGCTCCGAATTATTCCGTATCCCTAAAGTTGCCGACATGCCCTCCATTACACCTCCCATCGCCGAGAAAAACGATCCCAATTATAAACCTTATCGTCGCGATGATAAAACATTGGCACGTAAATGGGCTATACCGGGAACCCAAGGCTTGGAACACAGGGTAGGCGGTTTGGAAAAATCGGACGTTTTCGGTGCCGTTTCAACCGATCCAAATAACCATGAAAAAATGGTGTATTTTAGAAATGAAAAAGTACAAAGAGTAGCCGACTACTTGCCTAATCAAGAAGTCATAGGAGATGAAAGCGGCGATTTGCTCGTTGTAAGCTGGGGTGGTACCAAAGGTCAAACCTATGTTGCTGTTAAAGAATTACAAAAACAAGGCAAAAAAGTAAGCTTGGCACATTTTAAATACATTATGCCCTTACCCAAAAACACAGCCGATATCTTTGCCAAATTCAAAAAAATCGTAGTTTGCGAATTAAACGACGGTCAGTTTGCCGATTATTTACGCATTGTATATCCCAAATTTGTTTACCATAAATACAATAAAATAAAAGGTATACCCTTCACGACCGTAGAATTAGTCAATGCTTTTAATCAATATTTAAAGGAGGAATAAGATATGAGTTACAATATAATAGAACGTTCAGATGTTCCCTTGACAAAAGAAGATTTTGCCAGCGATCAAATGGTTAAATGGTGTCCGGGTTGCGGTTCACATGCCATTTTGGCTTCCCTGGAAAATGTTTTCCCTAAAATAGGATATAAAAGAGAGAATTTTTGTGTTATTTCCGGTATCGGATGCGCTTCACGTTTTCCTTATTACGTAAACACTTTCGGTTTTCACGGCATCCACGGACGTGCCACTCCCATCGCTACCGGCGTTAGGGTATCGAACCGACATTTAAGTGTTTGGGTTACTGCCGGCGACGGCGACTTAATGGCCATCGGCGGTAATCATTTTATTCATACCATCCGTAGAAATGTCGACTTGAACATCTTGTTGTTCAACAATCAAATCTACGGTTTAACCAAAGGACAATACTCTCCTACCACTCCTTTCGGACAAATAACCAAAACATCACCCTACGGCACCATCGAAAAACCTTTTGCCGTCGGTAAGTTGGTATTGGCAGCACAAGGTTCATTCTTTGCCAGAGCATTGGATAACAATCCCAAACTAATGGTCGATGTGATGTTCGAAGCAGCTAAACACGACGGCACATCCGTAATCGAAATCCTGCAAAATTGTGTGATTTTCAACGACGGTGCTCACAAAGAAATTGCCGACAGAACTACCGCCGCCGATAAACAACTTATCCTTAAACACGGCGAACCCATGATTTTCGGTAAAGACCGGAATAAAGGTATACGTTTAGGTGCAAAAGGATTGGAAGTTGTTACCATAGGCGAAAACAACATTACCGAAAAAGATTTGCTTGTTCACGATATGACACAAGAAGACTCCGGCATTCACAATATGTTGGTCGATATGAAACTACCTCACTATCCCATGGCTTTCGGAGTGATTCGTTCCGTTCCGTCTCCTACTTATGATGAACTTTTGGAAGATCAAATTAAATCGGCGCAAAAAAATTCTCCCATCAAATGTGTGGACGATTTGTTAAACAGCGGCGATACCTGGGAAATTTAATTTTCCTTCCCTATAATGTTAAAACAGTCTCTGCATCAGAGGCTGTTTTTTTTCAACAAACAATTCACATTCACACTTGTTATAATAGATAAAAAATTGCATTATGTTGTATCCCTTAAAATTCAAACCCCTTTTTAAAGAGAAGATATGGGGCGGACATAAACTACAAACCATATTAGGTAAAGACTTCTCGCCACTACCCAATTGCGGCGAAAGTTGGGAAATAGCCGCCTTCAACGAAGCTTCAAACATCATCACAAACGGATTTTTGAAAGACAACACCTTAGAAGATATACTCCCGGTCTATATGGGCGATCTCGTAGGTGAAAAAGTGTTCGATACCTATGGTGAAACCTTTCCGCTTCTCATCAAATTCATCGATGCCAACGACGACCTTTCCGTTCAAGTACACCCCAACGATGAGATGGCTGAGAAACTATACGGCCAAAACGGGAAAACAGAAATGTGGTACGTTATCCATGCCGAAAAAGACGCTGAAATCAACATCGGATTCAACACCCCCATGACCCGGGAAAAATTGGAAAAACATATTGCAAACAACACGCTAAAAGATGTCTTGCATTATGTAAACACCCGTGCCGGTGATGTGTTTTATATCCCTGCCGGCAAAGTACATGCTATTGGTAAAGGCGTTTTGTTGGCCGAAATCCAACAATCGTCCGATATCACCTACCGACTCTACGACTACAACCGTAAAGATACAAACGGCAAACTCCGTCCCCTGCATATACAAGAAGCCTATCAAGCCATTGACTATCAAAACACCGATAACGAACCCATACGCCTACACGCCACACCAAATAAAAGCACCTCCCTTGTTCGTTCTCCTTATTTCATCACCAACATATTAAACTTCGACAAACAAGTTGAAAAAATCTATGCCGACATGGATAGCTTTGTGATTTACATCTGTTTAGAAGGCCATGCACGACTAATCTATCCTAAAGGCGAAGAAAGCATATCGAAAGGAGAATGCATCTTAATCCCCGCCACCATCGAAGATACTGTTTTCATTCCCCAAGGAAACTGTAAACTCTTGGAAACGTATTTGCCATAAAGCAGGCGATGATAGAACACGGATAACGCGGACACTGCCGATTTTCGCGGATTTTTAATTCGTAATTTTTAATTTTTAATTTTTATTTGATTGTCCATTTGTTAAAATTCTTTAAAATTCCTTCCTCTTCTTTTCCTTTTATTCCCCGCTAATTACAACCG
>MWCE01000042.1 GCA_002069895.1 Bacteroidetes bacterium ADurb.Bin234
AAACCTGAAAACAACAAGCGATTGTTATCAAGCCGGCACCGCCACCCTATCCACCCTGCTCGAAGCCCAAACCCTACTTCAACAAGCACAAACACATTTTCTCGAAGCCTATACTACTTATTATAAAAAGAGAACCATTTATTGGCAACTAACGGGAAGATAAACCAATTTAAAGGTTAAATCTTACTTTAAAAAGCTATCAGTCGTCAGCTATCAGTTCTCAGTTTTTCAGTGCGTTGTCTTGCGACCTGCGACTTTATTTTTAATTCTTAATTCTTAATTGATTTTTAGCCTGTTTTAGGCACCCTTACCCCTCCCTTTGTATAGTAAAGGTTAGATATAAAATGCCGGAAATACGCCTTAAAAAGGCCATATACAGCGTTTTGCCTAAAAAATAGGGTGATTTTCAGCGAAAAATGAAAAAAGTTGTCAGTTTGAAAAGTTATCAGTTTTCAGTTTTTCAATGCGTTGCATCCGGGATTTTTTTTAATTTTTCTTTTTAATTTTTAATTCTTAATCGATCTCTTCTTTGCCCACGGATTTCCACGAATTATCACAGATTATTGTTTTAATTTGTTAAACACTTCCTTTTCCTATTAACAGAATTACATAATTTTCAGAATTAACAAAGTGATTATTCCTTAACAGACAGTAAGTATCCACGGGTAGCGTTTGTGTCCTTTGTGTCCTTCGATAGCATCTTTTTTGTGTTTTCAGCCATCAGCTATTAAAATTACAACGCCTTTCCCCATCCTTCTTTTTTCTTTTTTAATTTTTAATTGATTTCGGCAACGAAACTCCTTAACATTTTTTTCACAAGAACCGGTAGCGCACCGATTTCTACCAGTTCTTTTTAATTAAATTCATATCATTTTTAATATTTTAATTGCAAATTAACCATGAAAAACAATCTTAATTGCCTTATTTAGTGTATTTTACAACATGCGGCATACACCCCCCTTGAACCAAGCTTGCTTGCGTAAAATAGTGCCTTGGTTGGAGTTCCAACCAAGCTTGATTCACGCACGAAACAAGCTTGGTTCAAGAGCAAACCAAGGCAGTATTTTTTTGAACCTAACTTGTTTCAAGGGGGTCTTATGCCGCATAAATGCATTTGTATGTATTTCAATTTCAATAATATACAAAATAATTTTTAAAACATTAAATATCAAATAATTACGGGAATTAAAGTAAAAATAATTGAAAAATCAAAACCCTGACATCCGAAAGAAAAGTATTTTACAAGTCGCAGGTCGCAAGTCAATTAGAAGATTTAAGCCTTTGCGTTGTAAAACCATTTTTTTCGAAACGAAAAATGCTCGGCACTCGGCACATTTTTTTAGTTGTCAGTTCTCAGTTATCAGTTGTCAGTATTTCAGGGCGTTGACCTGCGACTTGCGACTTTATTTATCATTTTCTTGCATCGCATTGATATAGTCCATTATGATTACGGAAGCGGAGCGGGCGTCGGCCAGGGTTTCGTTGATTCCCATCGGACGTTTGCAACTACCGGCAATAAACAAGCCTTGTTGTGTTGTTTCATTGTCTTGCAAATGACAGTTTAAACTTTTAGCAAAACCGTATTCTCCTTTTATGTGTAATGTCTCGGCTAAAGTTTTCGTTCCGCAAGAAGCTTCCATACCAACCATAAGCACCAATAAATCGGTTGTCATTTTCAGTGGTACACCCAATAAGGTATCTTCTGCTTTGATTTGTATCTTTTTATCGAAAGTGGAAGCGGCTTCGGAAATGCGACCGCGCACATAAGAGACATCATATTTTTCTTGCGATTCGCGATACATTTCTTCAAAAGATTGTCCCCACATGCGCAAATCCATATAAAATATATAAACATCGGTATCGGGCAAGAGTTTTTTCACTTCAATAGCTTGTTTAACGGCAGTTACACAACATATTTTTGAGCAATAGTTATTTCCCGATTTTTCATCGCGCGACCCTACACATTGTAGAAAGACAATACGTTTAGGCTTATCGCCCATGCTATTTTCAATTTGGTTGTATTTAATCATTTTTTCCAAATCGATGGAAGTAATCACGCCGTTATAGATTCCATATCCTAATTCTTCTTTGCGTTTGGCATCGAAAACCGAGTAACCGCTTGTCAACAAAACGGCCGATACAATATAGGACATTCCTTTGGCATCAATCACTTTCCACTCCTTTCCGTCTTTTTTAACATCGGTGATTTCGGTACCGGTGAATAAAGTGATTTGTTGATGGAGTAATTTCTTATTTAACTTATCCACCAAATCGTTTGCCGGCGAAAAATCGGGAAACAAATAGGCTTTATCCAACATGTTACTTAGTGTATTCAAGGATTTTTCAAACAATAAGACTTCCACTTGTTGGTTGGCTAAAATCGATGCGGCTTCAATACCTGCAGGTCCTGCTCCTATAATGGCTACTTTTTTCATATGGATATTATTATGTTGTTTATTATCATCTTATACCAATAAATTATTCGGACGTTCGGGTTTAGGTAAAATCCGACCGTCGGCGGCTTTGTATTTTTCTTTGGGATCATAAGGGATTCCGATTTTGTCTAATAAGATTTCCGACTGCACCTGATGCAATTGCAGTCCCAATTCCCAGGGATTATAACCTAATAAGAGTCCGGCCATTTCTTCATAGGTCAAAACGGGAATACCATATCCGTCTTTATCATAGGTTTTATGTTCCATTTCAGCAATGGTGTATTGCCATTTATCCATAAACATGGTACAACCGGGACAATTTGCGACGATAAAATCGGGTTCGAAAGGCTCCATCGATTCGAACTTCTTTTTGGTATTTGCAATAGAATATCCTCTGTTTGATTGCAATAAATAATGCCGGAACCCGAAACCGCAGCAATGGCGACGTTCGGGATAATCCACCACTTCCCCACCCCATGCTTCGATCATACCGGCCAGCACATGGGGAAATTCCGCTTTACCCACGCCTTTTTCAGGAAATATCTTCGCATAATGGCATCCGATATGTTCAACCACTTGCAAGGGTTTCCCTGTGAAACGATTCACCAAAGCGTATTTCATTTTATCTTTTAATTCAAAACGGTATTTATAGATAATATCCGATGGATGAACTAAATTCAACGGGATATCGAATTCTCTTCCTGTTGCCTTCCGCAGATAGTCTCTTGTTTTTTCCAAAGTTTCCGGTTGATGATTCCAGATTTCAACCATCTCGGAAAATACTCCGAAAGAGGTTACGCATGAAGGCACATAGTTAGTATAGCCGGCATCTTTCATCAAAGAAAACAAACGGGCTACTACCGTCATGGTTGTTTCTAAAGGAACTACATCCGCATGATACCCAATACCCGTACATGTATGTTGATTCATTTCATCATAAATATCTTTTCCTAACTCTTCGCGCACGATGCGTAAAAAAGCTGTTTCGGAACCGGGAAAAAAGGTTTGGCGTATGCAACTTCTTTCATAGAAATATTTATCGTCGGCTATGGTCTTTTGATATTCGTTCCAATAATATTTTGCCATGTTGTTTAATATTTATATATACATTAATATTAATGTAGTTTATTTATAAAATCATGTTTTCTTTCACCAGTTCGGCAATATCTTTCACGTTACAATTGGTAGCTCTTTTAAAAGCTTTTTTACACATAGGGCAAGCAGTGGCGATGACATCCGGATTTTTTGCTATTAGGCTACCCAAAGCCGCATTTCGAATTTCGCCTTGTTGTTCGGGTTCTATCACCGTATTACCGAGATTATATCCGCAACACAAGCTGTTTTCTTTTTCATTTTTAGTCTTTAACAAAGTGCTGATGGTTTTAAGGATTTGCCTCGGTTGCTGATAAATACCGCAAGCTCTTCCCAATTCGCAGGGGTCGTGATAAACCACTTTCAAATCGTCTTTACGCACTTTCAGTTTACCGCTTTTTATCAGCATATGAATATATTCGGTATGATGCATCACCTGTATGGGTAAATTATATTCTTTTTTAAACGATTGATAACAAATCGGACAGGATGTAATAAGCATATTGGCACCGGATTGTTTAATCAGTTGTGTATTTTTACGGCGCAGTTCAGATGCTTGAATGGTGAAACCTTGTTGCATCAAAGGTCGTCCGCAACATATGGTTTTGTCTTTATCCATAAACCAATACTTTTGGTCTACCTTATCGAAAATGGTCAACATGGCATCGATAATGCCGGGGGTAAGATGCGACATGCAACCGGCAAAATAAATCACCCTACCAATAGAGTTAAAAGACTGTAAATTATCTATATATTTATAATTATCATTGGTATCCAATTCCTTTTTATTACGTAATTGCCTACGAATGGTCATCAAGTCCAATCCTACTGGACATTCGGCCATACAACGCATACACATCAAACAGTTGTCGGCAATTTCTTCTTTGGGTCGTTTATAACGCAAATCGCGAAGAAAATAAATGGATTGAACGCCTTGTAATTTTAAATCCTTATACAAAGGACAATTATCTATACATATCCCGCATCGGGAGCAAGCACTGAGTTCATACATCGTAAAACCCGATACATTTTCATTTTCACTCAAACCCCATTTCCTCAGGAAGATTAGAATCACTTCGGTGAATATATGCATATAACGTGAGAATGGCATGGCAACGAAGAAAGTACCTAAGGCAAACGAATACAAGGTCCAAGCCGGAATCTCCAAGATATCAGCCACGGAATAATTAATCAAATCGCCCAGTCCTTGTGTCAGGAATCCCCCGTTGTTGTATAAAGCGGCGGTAAAACTTTCGGAAATCAAACGCAAAGGGAATATAAGCCATAAAGAAAATTTGGCAAAACGATCGAAAACAACATGTTTGCTTGTTTTCTTCATACCGAAAAAACGGGAAAAGACGGATTTCACATAAGCCAATATCACACCCGAAAGCACTATCAATAAGATAAAATCCATCAGATGAGCGAAGAAATGAGCATTTGGAAAAGCTTGGGGGTCGTGGATAAAATAACGATAGAAAATACCTATCCAAAAGGGTTTATCAGTCTCAAGGGCCAATTCGCTTTCGATAGCACCTACCACTATCAATAAAAACCACCCCAAGGCGATACTGGCATGCATATAACCTAATAAAAAATTACGTTTAAAGATTTTACGATGGAATAATGCCTCCATGACAGTCTCCCATATTGCCGATAAAAAACGCAAGGAAAATATATTCTTTAAAAGAATGGTTTTCTGCAAACGGTCGAACTGTTTATACCAACGGATATATTTGATAAGGCATATGACTATGAGTGCAATTACACCAAATAAAAAGGGAAGTACAAAAGGGCTGAAATAATTACTCATGTTTATCTTTTATTAGCTTCATACAATATTTTTCGCATATTAATAATCATGGAACGTAAGTTCACTCCCCTGGGACATACCAAGGTACATTTTCCGCAAAGCATACAAGCTTTCAGTTCTTCTTGCAATCCGGCATATTGACCGCGTCGATATAAGTTATGCAGTTTGCGTATATTAAAATCGGTGAATTGATGTGCTGAGCAGGTGGCACTGCATGCACCGCAAGAGATACATCGCTTGAAAGAGGGCACTTCGAGATGGAGCCTTTCAACGTTTCCCATATTACACTCATCCATTGAGATTACCCTTGTGTTTGATATATTAAAACCGAAGTTTGACATGGCATTAATCTTAATTAAATCCTATTATTCTTTGTCGTTCATTACTTTTTCTCGTAAATCCATACCGCCTGTTACTTCAAATATTTTACGGATTTCATCGAGATTCTCTTGTCTGATTTTGCGTAAGGCACCCGGTCCATCTCCATTATAATTTGCCCCTAAGCGTGGTGCAATATCTTTAATATGTTCCACATACCATGCCCAGATAGGTCCTTGTTCGGGATGCATTTTCGGATCGACAGTGTCGGGATGCACGCAATATCCTATTTTTAATATATTGACCCCTACACCTTGCATTATCTCTTTTTGTTTGCGTCCTTCAGGGCAATCGTTATTATATCCTAATTCTTGAGATATTTTACGCAGCACGTTAATCACTTCACCGGGCACATTCCCCCTGGGACAACGCGTTTTACACGACATGCACTGTCCGCAATACCATATGGTATCGGAGCGCAACAATTTTTCGATGGTTTCATCATCATCTCTTTGAACTATATCGCAAATACTGCGCGGATCATAAGGAAAAAATTCCGCCGCCGGACATATGGCCGTGCATATGCCGCAATTCATACATGCTTTTAAAGCTTCCTTGAAACGAATATCTTGTTTGAATAAATCGCTTAGATTTCCCATAATCAATCAATTTTAACTTTGTTCATAGCCATTAAACGGAATAAAAACTTAGGCAATACCTTTTCTCGTTTTCTTTTCATAAGATTTATATGTAAGCCCAAGGATTTTATCAGCGGTATTTTATGTGTTTCGACAAATTCAATCAGCGTGCCGTCGGGGTCTTCTATATAAGTGAAATGACCGGTGGCTTCGCCCATATCAAAACTGCTTTGATCGGCGCAACTGTCGACGGTAAAAGGGAAGCCTTTTTCGCTGCAATAAGTCTTAAGGTCTTGCATATGCGTTACATCATAACATATTTGGATAAAACCCGGATCGCCCCAATAACGGTTTTCATAGATTTTCCTGGGTTGGCGTTCTAAGGCTACAACGAGTTCAAGGGTACTGGGACCAAACATATTGGCAAAAGCTCCTTTGCGTTTTCGACTGTGTTTAAGCAAGACCCTGCGGTATGTTTGCTCGCTTCCTTTGAGCATAGCCCAGTCATGAAAAACTTCTGTTTTATCGTAAACAATGGTATCGTAACCCAATATATCCCTATAAACAGGTAAAGCTTTTTCTATATCACTCACACCTATCATAGCTCCGACAACACCGCCGGCAAGACGTTTTTCATCTACAAAAACATAAGAATCTTCCACAATTTGGAAATAGTTTCCGAAAGGATCCAGCATATAAAAGCAGGCTTTACCATCGGGCGTGGATTGTAGTTCACTGACAACATCATATTTAGCAGCCACCTCTTGATGAAAAGCTTTTACATTTCTGCTTTTTATTTTAGCGGCAAAAACACCCAAGTCGGCTATTTGAATCCGGAAATCCGGAAGTTGCGGTTTACGTTCGGAATATTGCCATATTTCCAAACCGCCGCCACCTTGCAAATTAACGGCTATACATGCATGGCGTTTCTGAGGCTGACGACCCGTATAAGGCAACATCAATTCGGCTACACTGTCATCTTCTAATATTCTCACATCGGTTTGAAACATATCGATATACCATTTCCACGACCGTTTCAAATCTTCCGTCCCTATCCCAACCTGTTGGATACCGGAAATAAAATATGCTGGCATAACAAAATATTTAAAACATAAATTTTCTATGCAAAAGTAGCAAAAATATATTACATAACGCTATTGTTGGATAAATTCAAAAGATTATGAAAGTTGTCGCAAGTCAATTACAAAGTATGAAGCTTGGAACTATATATTGTAAGACCTGATTTTCTCGGAACGAAAAATCACTCGGCACACGACACAAAAAAGTTAATAATTAAAAGTGAATAGTGAAAAGTTTGTAATCCGTTTATTAACTTTTAGTTATTCACTTTTAACTCTTCACTTTTTCAGTGCGTTGATAGAACACTGATGACACGGATGCTGCCGATTTTTGCGGATTATTGAGATTTATTTGCCCACAGATTATCACTGATTATTTTAGTATTTATAATATGTTTTGCAAAAGCTTTATTTTTCTATAAACAAAATACAAAATTTGCAGCATTTATGTATTGATTATTTCTTAACAATAAGTATCCATGGCGTTTGTGTCTCCGGTGTCGTAAGTGTCCCATGATAGTATAGAATCACAGGATCCGACTTTTTAAATTGCGACAAATTTTAACCGTAGAGAACGCAAAGATATTAAGCAAAGAACGCAGAGAGATAAAACCAATTAAAATGGCACGCAGATGACGCGGATGCGGCGGATGAATGCGGAT
>MWCE01000043.1 GCA_002069895.1 Bacteroidetes bacterium ADurb.Bin234
GAGTTCACTGTCGAACAATGCGGTTTTAAAACCATAGCATGCAATACCTGCATGGATGTTTAAATGCCAGCGATCAATACTGGTGAGTTCAAAAACATCTATTGCATTTATCAAGGCAATTTCGTGTGTGTGGTAGGCTATGAATCGGTAATCCAAATCGTTGCTTTGGTTTCGGAGATTGCCGTATAAAACATTTAACCGTAAATTCCAATATGGTAAAATGTTATTACCTATTGAGAATTGAAACATGGGGTAACGGTTTTGGTAGAAGTCTTTGGTAAAGGGGTCGCTGAAAATAAATTTGTTTTTTGAATTGGAAACATCGCCGAAATAGTTGTTTACTCCCACATACAAACCTATATTCCAATTGTTTTTATTAGCTCCATAGGATTGAGCATGGCCGAATCCCATAAAAGCGTAGGTAAAACAAAATAATAGGGCAAGTTTCTTCATAAAAGGTTATGTATGTTTTTCTATATCAAAATGTTTCTGAAATTCAATGTTCTTAAATAATTAGCTACAAATGTAGAAAAAATAATAATTGAATATGGAGTACTTATATAAATTAGCTTGTTAATATTTCATGCTCATGATTTTTAATATGTTTATTAAAACGTAATAAATAGAGAATTATTGAATAAATAAAAAACGGAAAGATGTTTAAATATCTTTCCGCAACAATAACAATTAAATAGAACAAACGCAGGGTTTAAAAAGATATGCTAAGTGTGCGTATAAACATACTGAACGATTTTAAAAACACGTTCGTTGGTAAGTCCGGAATGTTTTTTAGCTTTTTCGTTAGAATATCCTTTTTGTTTATAATGTAAAAACAATCGGAATGCCAAGCTTAAAGATTGAATGGCATCTTCGTTTTTTGTACTTAAATCGTAGGTGGAATTGTATTTCTGATTGTCCCTTAACTTACACCAATTCACAAAATCGTTTACGAAAAACAATCCTTTTTGGGTAAGAAACGAATAATAATCGCTGTTTTCATATTTTTTCGACAAGAGGCTTAATTGATAGATGTTCGATAAACATTCTTTTGCACTTGCTTTTTGCAATTCGCTGATGATTATATCAACGGCATGATGTTTTGCCAAAAACATTTCATTGTAAACAAAGAGTGTATATAAATTAAGGTCGATGTCGATTTCGGGGAATAAATCAAAAGCTTCTCTTTTGTTTTCCAAAGCATGCAATAGTTTATCGCTTATGTTGGCGTTTTTTGAAGATTGGTATTCTCTCGATTTTCTTTGTAATTCATCAAGCATCAGCGTAATGTTGTCGTTAAGGTTATAGGTTAAGTCGAAAGTGTTCCATATCAACTTAATATATTTACTTGTTAAAGGCAAACCGAAATAGGATAGAATGTTTTTTTCGGTTTTGACTTTTTGTAAATATTTTTCACCGTTGTGAGTAGGACCGCCTTCGAGCGATAACTCCGTGTTGATGCGACAATAATTCTTTAAGGTTTCTTTAATATCGTAAATGTGCTCCATCTTTTTTTGTTATGCCCTCTTATACGAAAGGCTTTTAAAAAAGTTCTATGTTTTAGAGAAATATTTTTGTGCCTTTGCGGGTGGGGCTTTTTAATGAGACAAAAACGAGTTTTCAGTCTCATTGAAAGTGTATCCAATGTGATTAAAAGGGATATTCCGATAGAAATGTCGAAGAATCTTTTATTTCTTACAGTAAAATCAATTATATGATTTTCGATTTTATTTTTTTATAAGTAAGACCAAATTTTCAACATGATGTGTATGTGGGAACATATCGACGGGTTGTACTTTCTCCACTTTATATTTATGGATTAACATGGCAATGTCGCGAGCTTGAGTGGCGGGGTTACAACTCACATAAACGATTTTTTCGGGTTCGATTGCCAAGATTTGCGTGATAACATCGGGATGCATGCCGGCGCGGGGCGGGTCGCTAATAATGATTTGAGGTTTACCTTGAGTACTAACAAATGCGGGATTTAATATCTTGGCTATATCGCCGGCTATGAAATCGACATTGTTTATGTTGTTGTTTTTCGCATTCTCGAAAGCATCGACAACGGCAGGTTCAATATATTCAATTCCAACCACTTTTTTGGCATCCCGGGCTACAAACAAGGCAATTGTACCTGTGCCGGTATAGAGGTCGTAAACCAATTCATCGGCTTGCACTTGTGCAAAATCTTTCACGGTATTGTATAATTTAAGTGCTTGTTGCGGATTGGTTTGAAAAAAAGCATGCGGACTGATTTTGAATTGCAAATCGTTCATCTTTTCGGTGATATGGTCTTTCCCTGCATACAAATGTACAGGTAAATCGGTGATGACATCGTTGTCTTTTTCGTTCACGACATAAATCAAGGAGTTGATTTCGGGAAATTGTTTGTGAATGAAATGCATCATTTTTTCGGCTGATTCATTATAGGTACGAAAAGCTACTATCAACATCAAATCGCCGCAGGTGGAAAAACGCATCATCAGGTTTCGGAGGAAGCCTGTTTTGTCGCGTGCATCCCAAAAGTCTAGATTATGTTCTATGGCATAGGCTTTGATGGTGTTGCGTATTTTATTCCCGATATCGGGATGGAGATGGCATTTTTCGATATCCAACACACGGTCGAACATTCCTTGGATGTGAAAGCCTAATCCACGCTTATCGATGGTTTCGTTTTGTGTGATTTCTTCTTCCAGTACCCAACGGCGAGGAGAGAAGGTATATTCAATTTTATTACGATAGGCGTAAATATTGTCGGATGCAAGGATGGGAAGCAGTTGTGGAAAGGGAAATTTACCGATGCGAATAAAACTGTCAACAATTTGTTTCTGTTTGTATTGCAGTTGTGTTGTGTAGTCCATTTGTTGCCATTTGCAACCGCCGCAATAACCGAAATGCCGGCAAGGAGGTTCCACCCTATGGGGAGAGGGGACTTTAATTTTCATCAATTGGGCGTGATAATAACTTCTTTTTTTCATGGCTTTCACGTCGACCACATCACCCGGAACAGCATAAGGAACAAACACTACCGTATCTTGATGTCTTCCTACCGAAACGCCTTCTGCTCCGGCATCTTTTATTTCAAGGTTTTCTATGATGATTTGTTTTTTCTTTCCCATATAAATAATCTTATGATTGTTATAATTGTTTTAATAAAAAATTTCTAATGTTTAAATGATAAATGCCGTTATAATCATTAAACCGGCCTACTTTATCCATGGATATAACATATTTCGGATAATTATCGCTGATGCTTTCCAAGTTACCGAATTCTCTTGTTTCGGTTGTATGGTTTTCAATCATATAAGCAACTTGAACATAAATGGTTTTACCTTGTTTCAGTCCGATAAAATCAATTTCCTTGTCATTGTATTTTCCTACAAATACTTCATATCCTGATATTTTAAGATGTTGATATACTAAGTTTTCTAATAATTTATTGATGTCGCGTGCAAAATTCATCCCTACCAAGACGTTTCGTATACCAAGGTCTTCAAAATAATATTTTTCGTTATTTTCAAATATCTTTTTCCCTGCAATGTCATAGCGGCTTACCTTGTTTATTATAAAAGCATTACACATGGCTTTTAAATAATTAATAATGACAGAATGATTCACTTCCGTTTTTTGTGATTTAAGATATTTACTGATGCTCCATGCCGATAATAAACTGCCAATATTATCAGCGGTGAATTGCAGGAGTTTTTCTAAAAAGACGACATTCCGAATGTTTTCACGAGAAACGATATCTTTTAAAAAAATGGTTGAATATATGTTGCGGAGGTATTCGTTGCATAGGTCGCTGTTTAATCCTAAATGAAGTAAGTGGGGCATGCCTCCAAATTGAAGGTATTGCATAAAAGATTCATCCTCATCTTTTAGTTGATGAAAATGTAGAAATTCATTGTAATTTAAACTATGAATTGTAAATGCTATATAACGTCCGGCTAAATACGTTGCCAGTTCGCCCGAGAGTATTTTGGCGTTACTTCCCGAACAGAATATATCGCATTGATTATTTGCTTGAAAACTTCGTAAGGCTTTTTCGAATTGTTCTATGTCTTGTATTTCATCAATAAATAAATAGTTATTTGCCTTTGCCTTTAACTTTGATTCTACATAGTTTACTAAGGATGCGGCATCTTTAATGCTGTCGTAACGAAAATCTTCTTTGTTAATATATATTATATTCGCATGTTTGTCATTTTGTTGGATATCTTGTGCAATACATTGCATGACACAGCTTTTGCCTACACGTCTTTGTCCGGTCAATACCTTTATTAAACCTTTATCTATATAAGGTTTAATTTTTTCTACATAATATGTTCTTGGAATGATTTTCATCTTTTAGGTCTTTGCCGCAAAAGTATAATAATTTTGTTTATAAACAAAACTTTCTTTGATATTATCAAATATTTTGTTTATAAACACGGAAAAAGTTAAGAGAGGAAAACGCATAAAACAAACTCTGTGATTAAGGAATTCGCATGTATTTATGGCTTTGCAAGGATATTTTCCATTGCGGATGTTGCAATATATAATTCACGATAAGGGGCATGGCATTACTTCTGTTGCTCCATTCGGGTTGCAGGAATAACTCGCAGGGATGATGCAGGCGTGAGGCATTTTCTTCGGCGCGGGCAATATCGGAAGCATCTTGAATAATAACTTTCAATTCATTGGCAAGCGTATAAAAAACGGGGTGAATGTAGGTTCCTTTTTTTGGGGATAAACAAATCCAATCCCATTGTCCGCTGAGGTGTTCCGAGCCGGAAGTTTCAAGATGACGCGCAATTCCCTGCTTGCCGATATGTTCGCATAAATAAGATAAGTCATACAAACAAGGTTCCCCTCCTGTAACCACAACGGTATCGGCTTTTGTTTCCAGTATATGTTTGATAACATCGTCAACGGCTATTAAGGGATGCACATCTGCATTCCATGATTCTTTCACATCGCAAAAACTACATCCCACATCGCAACCGCCTATGCGGAGAAAATAAGCTGCTTTTCCGGTATGATGTCCTTCGCCTTGTAAAGAATAAAACTCTTCCATGATGGGAAGAGTTTTTGTTGGTTCCGATAAGTCAATCGATTGCACTTATGTTTTATCGTAATTAAATTTTTACTCCGAAGGTTAATAATATATATTGGTTGAAAATTTTAGTGTTGGTAACGCTAACGTTCGGATCATTGTAAAGAACGCTTTTTTCATTATATAATCTATACACATATGCAAAATCGGTAAAGAAATGATCAGTGCGAATGCCGATTCCGCCTGAAATCATATGAAAGCTTCCGTCTTTATCTGTAATGGAACGATAGGGATTGGAGTTATAGGCATAACCCAATCTTATGGAAACGGGGGAGAGATTTACTTCAGCACCAATTGCTAATTTATGAACAGCCTGATAGTACTTCCTTATATTATTATTTTCATTAACAAAAGAATAGCGATTTGAACCGGCGGAGCTTAATTGCATGGTTGTGTAGTCGGTGAATTGATAATTTAAATTAATGAATCCGTATTTACCGAAAATAAATGCCATATCACCAATAACGTGGTAAGGCGTTGTGATGGAATAAGGGTAAGAAGGAGGATTGGTTTCAAAACGTTCCGATTTATTATCATCATCATAGTAAGCTGTAAAAGTCTGATTAAAATTTTCTCTGACAGAAGCGAAATAGGAAGGAGTATGTATGGCAGCTCCGAACCTTAAAAAGGAAACAGGTTGATATAAGAATCCTACTTTAAAATTAATACCTGTTCCGTTGGCATCTAATGATTCAGTGTATTCAAAAGAATTTACATTTATATTGGTATCGCTTTGGTTTTTGACAGTTTCAGTTAGGATATAGTCGGCCGAGTAGTTAAAGAAAGGGATCCCTAAAGTAGCACCTATATAGAGTTTGTCGTCATAATTAGCTCCCATAGAGAAAACATATTCGTTCATAGCCCCGCGTGTTTCCATTACTTTTTGTTGGTTTAATTCCACTCCCGTCAAATTGTTTACGTAAGGATAATTAATAGTATCGCCTATAACAGGATCGATTAGCCACGACATATAAGCCCATGAACCGAGTCCGAAATTATAAAAATCATCATCGTTGAATAAATCCGATTCGGATATTCCGTCGGCATATTGAGCAAAATCAAAATATTCGGACAAAGAAGTGGTTGATGTCCCTTTGATATTTGTGTTGGGGCCTTCTACTAAATAATTATTATGAAAATTGTTTAATCGGTTTAATCCGGTAGCTATTTGAAGATATTTCCATTCCGAATTTTTTAAAGGGATGGCAAAAACGGCACCTACATTGCTGATATTAAAATTATATTTAAAATCATAAGCATTAATGCCGTTGTATAGGGAATTGGTTTTACTGTAATAAATAGAGGGGGTAAAGGTAAATTCCGTACGTTTATAAACTCCCAGTCCGGCGGGATTGGTATTGACTGTTGTAAAATCGGCGCCGAAGCCTCCTATGGAGCCGGATAATGCTGAGGCGCGTGCGGTTCCTGTAGGAATCAATTGAGAATAACGAAATGCATCCATTTCATTTTGGCTGTAGCCTTTTACGATGAACAACAATAGAATTCCTAAAAATGCAATGTTATATTTTTTCATTTTAGTAATATTAAATATTTTGTATTCTTTTTGTATTATCTTCTTCTTGTATTGCTTCCACCTCCGCTACTGCTACTGCTACCCGACGAACGGGAACTTCCGCTAGATGAAGGAGAACGATAGGATCCTGAACTTGACCCAGAGTTACGGCTGGGAGAAGATTGATAGGAGCCGGAACTCGTACCGCTGTTTCTGCTCGGTGCCGGACTTGAATTATAATTCCGAGAAGGAGCAGTAGGTTTGGGTGTTGAATTATAGTTACGAGAAGGAGAAGTAGAAGCCGGCGGATTGCTGGGATTTCGTTGTGGCGTGGCTTGATTTCGGCTGTTGGAAGGAGCGGTACTTCTTTGAGGGGTAGAATATGAGTTGTTAGAATTATTGTCAGGTCGGGTTACTTCACGTGTATTGGGATTAGCAGGTGTGGTGCTTCTTACATCGGAACTATTTGATCTATTATCAACGGCATTATTAGGGCGGGTATTATTATTGGTCGGAGTGCTTCTGTTGTCATCGGGAGTAGGACGAACAGTACCGGGGATTCCGGGTGTTTGTTGGTCAGCACCGACGGTATTATTCGGATTAACGCGGGTGTTGGTATTGGTGGGAGTAGTAGTGCTTTTGGGAACCGATCTCGTTGTTTGCGATGTAGCTGATGTGCTTGTGGATGGTGTATTAACATTGGAACGTGTGGCAGTATTGGAAGGTGCTGCTGAAGTGTTGCCATAATAGGTACCTCCGCTGCGAACGGATTGTTCGTAACGATCGCCGAAGGTTTGTCGGCTTTCCCTGGTATCAGCGGTTTTTTTACTGGGATCGTTGTTGTTCTGTGAAGTACGGGCACCTCCTTTATTGGCCGTTGCCATTACTCCGCCTTGAACGGAACCTCTGTGTCCATAAGTGTAGGAACGATTGTTATCATAGCTGTTGTAATAGTAATAATCGGATTTATGCGGTTTGTTATGCCCGTAGTTATAATGTGGTTTATGATGTCCGTAATCGTGATGGTGATGATAATAGGGATTATAATAAGGATTGTAGTAAGGATCATAGCCCCAATGATAGTAAAAGCCGTAGTGATAATAACCCGGATTATAATAGTAAGGACGGTAATAAGGATTATCCCACCAGAAATTATATCCCATATAAACGCTTACACCCCAATGAGCCGGATTATAACTATACCAATACATATTGGTATAGTAAGGATCATAATAGCCCCAGTAAGAAGGACTACCGTAAAAACGACGCAGACGTGAAGCATAAGCATAATCATAATAATCATCATCGTCGAAATAATAATTATTGGTAACGTAAGAGTTGCCTCCATCGGAATAGGATTCGGAATAGGATGGATTTTGATTGTTATCGGAATAATTATAGGTTTCCTCTTGATAGTTATTTTGTTCTTGTTGTTCTTGTTGAGCTTGTTGAGCTTGTCTTTGTGCTTGTTGTTGAACAGCTTTGGCTTGTTGTTGAGCGTTTAATTCTTTTTGCCTTTGGGCAGCCGAATAATAACCGTCGTCAACGAGGGTGGAAGTGCTGGAGCAGGAAAACAAAAATATACTTGCTATTAAAGTCGCCATATTTAATTTTTTCATCGCTTGGTCCTCCTTATTTTTATATCGTTATTTTTTATACTTTTGCACGTAATTTTTTATTGCAAAATTAAACTTTTTAATGATATAGTTCCAAAAATCATACCAAAAAAATGGCAGAGCAGTTAACAACAAGGGAGGAGAATTATTCGCAATGGTATAACGACTTGGTTATCAAATCAGGATTGGCTGAGAACTCGGCGGTTCGCGGTTGTATGGTAATAAAACCTTACGGCTACACACTATGGGAAAATATGCGAGATATATTAGACCGTATGTTTAAACAAAGCGGTCACGTGAATGCCTATTTCCCGCTTTTTATTCCTAAATCCTATTTAAGTCGTGAAGCCAGCCATGTGGAAGGCTTTGCCAAAGAATGTGCGGTCGTAACCCATTATCGTTTAAAACAAAATCCGGATGGCGAAGGCGTGATTGTTGACCCCGACTCTAAATTGGAAGAAGAACTTATCATTCGACCTACATCCGAAACCATTATCTGGAGCACATATAAAAATTGGATACAATCTTATCGAGATTTACCCATATTAATCAATCAATGGGCCAATGTGGTAAGATGGGAAATGCGTACGCGTTTGTTTTTACGTACGGCCGAATTTCTGTGGCAAGAGGGCCATACCGCCCATCAATCGGAACAGGAAGCCATTGAGGAGGCCGAACGTATGATACATATTTATGCCGATTTTGTGGAGAACTATATGGCTGTGCCGGTTGTGATTGGTGTTAAATCGCCGGCCGAACGTTTTGCCGGTGCCGTTAATACGTATTGTATAGAAGCGTTAATGCAAGACGGTAAAGCTTTGCAAGCAGGGACTACACACTTTTTAGGACAAAATTTCGCCAAAGCTTTTGATGTGCAATTCCTGAATAAAAACAATACATTGGAATATGTTTGGGCAACCTCTTGGGGTGTTTCCACTCGATTAATCGGGGCTTTGATTATGGCGCATTCCGACGATAAAGGGCTGGTGTTGCCTCCAAAAATTGCTCCTTTGCAAGTGGTGATTATCCCCATTTATCGCAACGACGAGCAATTGGCTAAGGTAAATGAAATGGCACTTTCTATCGAAAAAGCACTCAAAGCACGAAACATCAGTGTGAAATACGATAACAGGGATGAATATCGCTCCGGATGGAAATTCAATGAATATGAAATGAAAGGCGTTCCGGTGAGAATTACCGTTGGTGCCCGCGATTTGGAGAATAATCAAGTGGAACTTTTCCGCCGCGACACATTGGAAAAAAATCTTGTTACTTGTAATACGGTGGTTGAAGAAGTGGAACGTTTGTTGGAAGATATTCATATAACTATTTTTAATAAAGCCCTTGCTTTCAGGGATCAAAATATTACCAAGGTAAATACTTGGGAAGAATTTGTGGATGTGATTGAAAATAAAGGAGGATTTGTTTCTGCCCATTGGGACGGTACCGCCGAAACCGAAGAAGCCATCAAAGAAAAAACAAAGGCGACCATACGTTGTATCCCTCTTAACAATCCGCAGGAAGAAGGGAAATGCGTTTATTCGGGAAAAGCCTCCAAAGAAAGGGTGTTGTTTGCGAGAGCGTATTAATTTATATAACTTATTAATCGGTTAAATCTTTTTTTGAGGTGCTATTATTTTTTGTTTAAACAATAGATATCCTTTCCGTTGAAAATGGGATATTCCACTTTGCTCAACAGAGCATGCTCGATTTTAATCCGTTGATGCATCTAATAGTTGTTTTATAGGCTGTTTCTAATTGATTGTTGTTTTAGCTCCCTAACAAGAAAATACATCTCTAATTTTGTAACTAGAAAAATTTTATTTTGTAACTAGAAAATTCTTGAAAACGAAAGAAGGAGTTTTACATGGTTTTATACCAAAGAACGCAAAGGTTCAAATTCCTAAGATTCGTAATTGTTTTTTCTCCGCTTCTTTTTAAAATATAATCTTTTTAAAATGCCTTTATTCCTTCCCTTTTTCTTAAAAGTAATAAAAAAAACGGGGGCTTTGTTATTCTCCTGTTTTAGTTTAATTTTATTTCCGACTTCCTTCATTATCCACAAGGCAAATTTGGAAGGAACAGAAAACATAAAAGGGGAATCTACCTTTGCAGATGCAAATCTTATAGCACCTCAAAAAAAAATTTAACCTATTAATCGTTATATTTTCAAAAATCTTGACTAAATATGTCATAAAAATGGGCGTTAATTGTTTTTAGATATCACAGATTTCGCACAATAATATCAGATATACTATTTAAGTATATTTATATTCTTTAAATTTTCATTCATTTTAGCCATTTTCAAAGCTTTTTGTAATTTATCAGAAAACCATTGTTTATCAGGAAATTCGGTAAGATATTGTGCGACTTTAATTTCGGATTCATTTAATAATAATAATTCTATATGTTCAGTATTTCCCTCACTGCAGAGTAGTAATCCAATAGGCTTTTCTTCATTTTTTTGCATTTCATATTTTTCCAACCAACGCAAATAAAGTTCCATTTGTCCTTTATAGGCAGGTTTGAATTTTCCCAGTTTCAAGTCAATAGCTATCAATCGATTAAGTTTACGATGATAAAACAATAAGTCGAGATAATAGTCTTCTTCATCAACTGTTATACGTTTTTGACGTTCTAAGAAGGCAAATCCGTTTCCTAACTCCATAATGAAATGTTCCATTGTATTTAATAAAGCATTTTCCAATTCATTTTCGTTGTAAAAGTGAGGTAGATTCAAAAAATCAAGTACATATGTATTTTTAAATACTAAGTCAGGGAACATAGTGTTTTCTTGTTTCAATGCTTTCAAATGTTTTACTATTTCTTCTTCCGGTAATTGAGCAATAGCGCTACGTTCAAACAACATTTTGTTCATTTGAGTTCTTAGTTCCCTTATGCCCCAATTTCCTTGAATACTCATTATTGCATAAAACTCACGTTGAATGAAAGAGTTTAAAGATGAGAGTTCAATCAGATGACTCCAGCTTAATTGTTGCGACACTGTCGCAATAGTTGTTTCATCGAAAATTGTTGCTACTTTACACATGCGGGTTAAAGCACTATAAGAATAACCCTTTCCATACATTTTAATTAATTGTTGCGACAGTGTCGCAACAATTTTAGCTCCGTAGGTCAATCGGTTATTTTCTTTTAAATGGGTGTTTATATAGTTACCAATTGACCAATACAAGCATGAGGTTTCGACATTTAACGATATTGCAACTTTTTGTTTTGCTTGTTCAATTAAGCGCGTTATACCCGGAAGTAAATCATTGGAGTAGTTAATTATTATTTTGTTGTCTTGTTTCATAGTGTTTTTGGTTTAAAATGTTATGTTAAGAAAATTCTCTTATAAAATGTTTATTATATCATCATCTTTTATTTCGGTTCCACATGTGTAATAACCGATAAGTTTTCAAACGATTTACATAGTTCATCTTCAATAAAATCGCAATATTTGTGGGCTTCGCCTACCGATTGTTCCTTGGGTATTTCAATGTGAAGATCCAGGAATTTATAATTGCCGGCCGTACGTGTTCTTAAGTCATGATAGTGAACCCCCATTTCATTTAGTTTTTCAACCAGAGCGCATTCTTCTTCTTTGCTCCAACAAGTGTCGATAAGCGGGGTGAATGCTTTTCGCAATAGTCTAAATGATTCATAAACTATCATTAAAGCAACCATAATAGCCACAATAGGGTCCAGCCAAGTGATGCCTGTGAAATAAATAAGTGCCAATCCGACGGCTACTCCTAACGAAGTATACACATCGGTTTTAAGATGGAGTGCATCCGCTTCGAGGGCAATGGATTTGGTTTGTTTAGCTACTTTATAGAGTTTGCGCGATACATAGAAATTTACCAAAGCGGAAATAAACATTACTACTGCGCCTATACCAATAACTTCCAGTTTTCCGCTTTCACTCGTAAGTTTCTTAACAGCTTCGATAATGATTAAAGCGGCAGCAATAAAAATTAACAATGCCTCGATAACACCCGAAATATTTTCAATTTTCCCGTGTCCGTAAGGATGTCCCTTGTCGGGGGGATTATCGGAAAGTTTAACGGAAACATAGGCAATAACTGCCGCTATTAAATCCATGCCCGAATGTATGGCTTCAGATATAATACTGACCGATCCACTGACGATACCTACCGTTAATTTCATTATAATTAATAATGTATTAGAGGCTATGGATAAACGAGCTACTTTCACTTTGGAATTTCCATTTTTCATAATAGTTTATTTTTGATGCAAAAGTAGGTGAAATACCTATACGTTTTTATAGTTCAATATAAAAAAATAAAATAAGTTAACAGATGTTATTACTTTTTAAATAATAAAGTACTTAAACTTTCCTTGTTGAATAAATCCCGGGCAAGTTCCATTAAGTCTGAAGCGGTGATACTTTCAATTCTTTTGATAAT
>MWCE01000044.1 GCA_002069895.1 Bacteroidetes bacterium ADurb.Bin234
GCTGACACTTGTGGATTTTTCTCTTTTTCAGTAATAAGATATAAACGCTCTTCGGCACGTGTATATGCGACATAGTCGACATTTAAGGCATCCAGTTCTTTTAACTTATTCTCTTCTTCATATAAATAAACATAATCAGTATTGTTTAAATTATTTCCTAATTTAATATATGCAATATCTATGGGATATTCGTCTTGATTGAGGTTTAACCAAGCATAGCTAGGATTGGACAGGTTTTCTTTTTGGTGGGGGTAAATCACTACAGGAAACTCCAATCCTTTGGCTTTATGAATGCTCATCACATTAACGGCATCCATTCCTTCGGGATTGGAGAGGGAAAAACTATTCCCGTTGGCTTCCCAAAACTCCATAAAATGCAAATACTGTTTGCTTGCATTGATTTGAAATTGCATGACCACACCCATAAATGCCATTACAAAAGGATTGTTTTTGTTTTGAATGTCGAAAATTCCGATTAAACGTTCCGTTAATTCATACACATTCAAATGCGCAAGTTTAGAAGGCATGAAATGAAAACCGAAATCCGACAAGGTTTTAATAAACAATGAATTCGTTTTAACTACAGAGAGGTATTCCTCAAAAGGAAGTTGTTTTAATTTACAAATATATTTTATAATAATGGCACGCGATAAACTATTGTCAGGAGTATAGATACACGACAGGCATGCTAAAAGCAAAGCCACATCTGCATCGTATTGTAAAAGAAGCGAATCGACCGATATAACAGGAACAGCGTTTTCAGAAAGATATTTGTTGATAAACGACCCCATTTCGTTCTTTCGTGTTAAAATAGCGATATCAGAAAAATTGTAACCATCGGAAAGAAGTAGTTTAATAATCTCCAAACATCGTAAAGCCACGTAATCATTGTAAGTCATTTCTCCAAGATTATCCTTAGAAATAGTGGATAAACACAATCCCCCGCCCTTGTTATTCGTCATTGGATTTTGTTTTAAATCCTTATACATTGAAAAGACATAAGAATCATTCTCTTTCTGATTTTGACGCCGGTATTCAAAAAAATCATTGTTAAAAGCTACAATTTCTTCGCGCGAACGGTAATTAACGCCCAAGTGAATTTCATGAAACTGTTCTTTTAATTTTTGTTCTCTTTCATTTATTATCCTATTATGTTCGCTACCTTCGACAGCAGGTAAGCGTTGAAACTGACGCACATCACCTCCACGAAAACGATAAATAGCTTGTTTCACATCCCCAAACACGGCAGCTTTACCTGTTTCACCATGGAATGTTTCGGTTGATAATGCCTCGCTAATTAATGGCAATAGGTTTTGCCATTGTAATATGGATGTATCTTGAAACTCATCGATAAAAAAATATTTATAGCGATCACCTAATCGTTCATAGATATAAGGAATTGCCTCGGTTTGCACGATTTTAGCAATGTATTGATTGGTTTCGCTTATGTGCATGGTTTGCTCTTCTTGTTTCATATTATCCAACTCATGTTTGATTTGATGTAACAATGAAACGGAAAAAATAGAATCGTTAATGGACTTATAGATTTGATATTTGGTAAAGTATTTTTCTTTATATGTCTGCAATTCATTAAACACTTGTATCAGTTGAGGAGCAATTGCATGTATCTTTTCTGTTATCAGCGGATCGGTTGTTTTGGCTGTCCATTGTTGTTGATTAATGGCAGCTTCAACATAAGAATTATGACCGATAGCGTCCATTCCATTGTTTGATAATTTCAAAAACCAACAACCTATACCACTCTTAGCATGAAAGAAACTATCGAGAGAGATATCATTAGTCAGAATAATATCAACGGCTTCTTGTGCTTTGTACTTTACCCAATCATCGATTTCATGTATGGATTCATTTAGTTGTTTCCGTATTACTTTGAAATCTTGCAGACTGTATTTTTTCAAGACTTCTAAAGCAGCTATCGATTCTTCTTTATACACTTCTTTCCCTTTATCAAGCAAATCGGCATCAATTCTCCAATGCTTATTTGCATCCATGCGATTAAAAGCATAATTAATAATTGTATCGCTGAGATCGGGTTCATGTCCGAGCTTGGAAATGAGCATATCAATAGCCTGTTTCATCAACAAATTATCATCCAGTTCCAACTTATGATTAAAGGGTAATTTTAGATCGAAAGCAAAAGTACGCAACAGGCGTTCAAAAAAACTATCGATGGTAAAAACAGAAAAATTGCTATAATCATGATGAATGAGCTTCAACAAATCAGCGGCATAAACCTTCACTTGTTCCGGTTTGAGGATTTCGGTAAAATGCGACATCAATTCGGTATCTTCTCCTTCGGAGAGAAGTTGAAGGAAAAGCAAAATACGCGATTTCATCTCATTAACCGCTTTATTGGTAAAGGTAATTCCCAATATTTTGCGATAAATAAATTTATCTTTATCAAAATGTGAAAAACAAATATTAAGATAAGCTTTTGCTAAATTAAAAGTCTTGCCCGAGCCGGCCGAAGCTTTATAAACAAGAAATGAAGCGTTATTAAATATATTATTCATTACTGATTGAATTACGCATGCAAAAATACATCAATTTCTTTTGCTATTATCTATAAAAACACTATCTTTGCCAACCTATAAATAATTAACAACAAGCACAACTTTTCTATGGTAAACATAAACATAGTTACAACTGAAGAGATTAAAAATAAAGGCAAAGGCATATATTTTTATTATGGATTTGGTAATAGTCACGTCGGCAGATGTTTTATGGTGTATTCCGAACGAGGTATAAGTTGCTTGCAGTTTACTGACATGCTAACAGAGACCTGTCTTAGCAAACTACAAAAAAAGCTGTCGTCAGCTATATTTATCGAAAACAACAACAACATTCAATTAATAGTGAGTAAAGTGTTTTCTTTAAAAAACAAACATTGCTTCGAACTTTGGATAGAAGGCACCTCTTTTCAAATAAAAGTTTGGCAAACATTATTGCAAGTTCCGTACGGCCAACTCATTTCCTATGAAAGCCTTGCTCAACAAGCCGGATATCCGCAAGCCGTAAGAGCGGTCGCTTCGGCCGTTGCACGTAATCCGGTAGCTTATCTTGTGCCTTGCCATCGCATTGTCAGAAAAAACGGCGACATCGGTAATTATCGTTGGGGAAAGGAAACAAAGAAAGCAATAATCAAATGGGAAAATAAAAATTTAAATATTGATATATAGATCTTTAACAAAGCATTTGATGTAAAAGCATAAGTTTAATCGATTTTTATTATCAAAAGGATTGCATTTGATATATTTTTTATTACTTTTGCAAAAAATAATTAATAGTATAAATAATTAAAAACATTATTGCATCATGAACAAGCATCAATTTTTAGCGACAATTATTTTGTCATTTGCCGTATTATTTACAGCATGTAAAAAAGAAGGAGTTTATAATCCTAAAGAAAAAATCAGTAAAATCTACAATCAATTTTCCAATGATTCCGTAACAGGAGATATAGGATTGATTGAAAAATGGACATGGGACGGAAACAAGCTTTCGAGAATTGATTATTTAGATGAAGGATGTTATGAAACATTTGAATATAAAGGGAGTCAAATTATTGGAGTTTCCGGTAATAACAAGGGAAGTTTCTACTACATTGCTTTCATTTATGGGGATAAATCATTATTACAAAAAATCGATTATTATGTAGGAGGAGAATTAGGAAGCACCGTTGATATAACCTACAATAATGATAAAATCTCACAAATGAAAATAAAAGTAGGAGAAAACCTATATTATTCATCAAAAAGCATGGATCAAATAAATGGATTATCTCATATAATACGTTTTATCGTTTCCGAACAATTAGCCGAAAGGATGCAACAGCAAATTCAAAAAGCCGAATCTTCATATACAATAATTTCATTTGAATACGAAGGGAATAATATCAAAACCGAAACATGGACCAATTCCGAAAGTGCCGATTCGAAAACGGTTTATACTTACGTTTACGATACTAAGAAAAATCCTTTCTATCATGCTTTAAGTTATAATTTCGGTTCGTTTATGTGTTTATCTGAAAACAACATAACAGGTATTACCAAAACCATGATTTATGCAACCATCTCAAAAATAGAGAAAACGGAATATAATTACACTTACGAAGGAGATTTCCCCTCTCAAAGGGATTATAAACATTTTGTTAAGACTGAAGTATTTAATCCTGAAACATCTGAATATGAAACAAAAAATGATTATATTTTCACGGAATCATTACATTACGAATATAAATAGATAGATAGATTATAAATATTACATATAGTTAGAGACGAGGCATACCTTGTCTCTTTTGTTTACTATATATCTAATACCATCCCTTCTTCAGCGGCAATGGTATGAGGAAAAATAGCACGGGCTTCGTTAAGCAAAGGTTCTAATGAAGCGTAGCGGGCAGAATAATGGCCAATGAGTAAACGTTTCACATTTGCCGCTTTAGCAATAGTCGCCGCTTCCGATGCAGTAGCATGGAGTTTATCGTGTGCAATATTTTTCATATTTTCCATAAAAGTAGCTTCATGATAGAGTAAATCTACATTTTTAATATAAGGAATAACCGATTCGGTATAAACCGTATCCGAACAATAAGCAAAGCTCTTTGGTTTATAAGTAGAAGGAGATGTAATTTCTTGATTTGATAAACAATTACCATCCTCATCCACAAAATCTTCACCGGCTTTGATTCTCAGTATCCACTCTACACTCGGATCGTATTTTTCTATGAAGTCTTTATTCAAATTCGGTTTGTGAGGTTTCTCTTTAAATACAAAACCGGAAGTAGGAATGCTATGGACTAATGGTATGGTTTCGATTGAAATCTCATCGTCATGGTAAATCAAGGAATGTTTATTTGCTTTTATTTTGTGAAAATGTAAAGGAAAGCTTAGGTGAGTATTTCCGGCTTTCATTTGTATATCGATAATCTTCTTTAAAAGATTAGGACCGTAAATATGAATAGGTTCCGTTCGACCGAAAAGATGAAGAGACGACAGCAAGCCAATAAGACCGAAATAGTGATCACCATGTAGATGACTAATAAATACCCGACTTATCTTCTGCATACGAATACCATTGGCTTTCATATGCATTTGAGCCCCTTCGCTACAATCAATCAGAAAGAATTCATTTTCTTTACGTAGGGCAAATGCGCTGGATATACGTTGACCGACCGGCGTAGCCGAACCGCATCCTAAAACATGTAATTTCAACGACATTGATAATGGTTATTATTTTTTATTTGTATGTTTCTCAGTTTTGTCTTCCTTTTTTATATCATTAATATCTTTATCAACCTCTTCGTGACTTGTATCAAGCATTTCCTGTTTCTCTTTTCCAAGATAATCGGGCAATTTCATCCCTGCCATATTAAATAAATCATTTAAAGGAGGAACGGAATTCATTAATCCTGAAACGAAATTAGCGGTCGTTGTTTTATCACCTTTCGAATTATTACCGTCCCAAACAGTAATTTTATCAATTTTAATATTTTTAATCGCCTCAACTTGGGTTTTAACCAATTCAGGAAGTTTCTCGGCAATGAGATAAGTAACGGCATTTTTGGTATCGCCTCCGGCAGCATTCACCAATTGTTTATAACCTTCGGCTTGTTTAGAAAGAATTTCGAAAATACCTCTACCTTCGGCTTCCATTTTAGCGAAAATAGCATCGGCTTCACCTTTAGCTTTTCTACGGAAAGTTTCGGCTTCGGCTTCTGCATCAATAATAGCTTTCTCTTTTTCAATTTCGGCTTTCACCACCACATTTGCTTTTTGAGTTGCCTTTTCACGATCGGCACGGGCTATTTCTGCTTGTCTTTCTGCATCATATGCTTCTTGAAGTGCTTTAGCTTGTTGTACTTTTTCGGCTGCAACAGCTTTTTTCATAGCTTCAGCTTCGCGTTCTCTTCGTTCGGCATCGGAATTGGCAATTACAATTTTAGATTGATTTTCACCCGAAACAGCAGTAGCATTTGCATCAGCAGTTCGAATACGAGTGTCTCTAACGGTTTCGGCAATACGAATATCTTTATCCCTGTTTGCCTCTGCTTTACCGATTTCACCGAAGCGTTCTTGCTCGGCAACGCTTTTCTTTGCTTCGTTAATAGCTTTAGCTGCAGCTTCCTTTCCCAATGCTTCTATATAACCCGATTCGTCACGAATGTCGGTAACGTTAACGTTAATTAATTTCAATCCGATTTTACGCATTTCTTGTTCAACATTCTGACTTATGTTAATCAAAAATTTATCTCTATCGGCATTAATTTCTTCAATATCCATGGTAGCGATAACCAAACGCAACTGACCGAAAAGAATATCTTTGGCCAATTCTTGAATTTGTTCCGATTTGAGTCCGAGTAAACGTTCGGCCGCATTGGTCATGTTATCGGGTTCGGTCGATATACCTACCGTAAAACGACAAGGCACATCCACACGTATATTCTGACGACTCAAAGCATTGGTTAAATTACACTCTATAGAAATAGGGGTTAAATCCAAGAAAGCATAATTTTGAAAAACCGGCCAAATAAAAGCAGCACCACCGTGAATACATTTTCCCGAGCTATGACCTCCGCCGGCATTTTTACCTGTTTTTCCGTAAACCACCAAAATTTTATCCGAGGGACAACGTTTGTAACGACTCAATATAGCCGCAAAAGTAATAAAGAAAACGGCAACAATAATTATTATTAAAGCAGTAAGACCCATAATGTTTAAATTTTATATGATTAATTAATTTTCTCTACTAATAGTAAATTTCCTTCTAATACACTTAACACCTTAACGATATTTCCTGTTTTCAAAGCCTCGCCCTCGGTCATGGCATCATATTCTCTCACACTGTTTTGAACACTGATTTGAATTTTTCCTTTACCTTCCTTATGAGCCGGAATAGGTATATAAACACTCGCTGTTAATCCAACCGCTTGAGAAATAGAAATATTTCCGTTTTCTTCCATTTTACTTAATGCCACAAAAATAAACATGACTCCTGCAACAACAAAAAGACCTATTAAAACAGAAATAAAAATAATCCAAAACTGACTTTGCAGCATTCCTGAAAACACGATATAAGACCAACTAAAGCCAAGAAAGAAGTTAATAAAATTTCTAAATGTAAAAAGTTGAAAAGGGGTAGATGTTGTTTCACTAATGGAAGGATCTCCCATATCGACTGAAAAATCGGCATTGGAATCCATGCCTATAAAAGTCATAATCATCTGTATGACAAATATCAAACTAGTAATTAAAGCAATTACCCATGCTATTTGTAGCATTATATCCATTGAACTCCACCAAGTTTCCATTATATTTTGTTAGTTAATTTTTACTTAAAATTTTTATAGGGCAAAAGTAAACAATTTTAAACTATAAATAATATTATTTGTTGATAAAATTCATTTTAATATTAAAAGAATAATTCTTTATTAAAATTGAGTATTGATGATTTATAAAAAACATCGATATGGTCTATTAAAGAATTGTAATAGTTCAAAACATTATAATTGGGTTTCGTTTTTGATTTCCGGTTTTCACAAAAAAGCTTCCAGAATCACACTTTATAAAAAGAGGATTACATATAAAAATCCATTTAATAATCTTATAAAATTTAAAAATTTCATTTCATTTGCTTGATTATATGACATATAAAAAATATTAACGTTTTTTTTTTGTTTTTTTAGCTATTTATAATAAAAAGTATAATTTTGCAGTCGTTAAATAAACATAAATAATTATTAATTTAAAAGTAATCGAAATGAAAAAATTAGTTTTAATTGTAGCTGCATCATTAGCAGTAGTCAGTTTCAGTGCTTGTAAAAAAACTTGTACTTGTACTCCTTATGCATTAGGCGTTGCCGGAACAGCAGAAGAAGTTGAATTAACAAAAGACTTCGAAAGTTGCGCAGACATGTCAACTGTTGCAGAAATTGATGGGAAAAAAATCGGTCTTGAATGTAAATAATTTACATTTAATAAACCAGATAAAGCATCATTAGCAAAAACTAATGATGCTTTTTATTTATATAATCTCAATATTATTAATTTTATTTAAACAAGCATTCTTTTCTTTTTTTGTAAAAACGAATAAAAATCATTCCATTTTTTTTTAATTTTTTTTAAAGTATACGCAAATACTTTTTAATAGAACCTTTTATCAACCTGATTTCTCGAAATATACATTTTATACTTTTTTAACATAAATTTTATTAATTATTAAAAATAAATATATTTTTGCATTGTAAATATTTTTTAATTTAATAATAAATAAAGATGAAAAATTTGTTTTTAATTTGTATTATGGTTGTTGTGGCAATGATTACTTTTAATTCATGCATTAAAACTTGTTCATGTAAAGAAGTTGAAGAAGATGCTGTTATTTCTACGAGTGAACAACCTATGGTAAGAGGGATTCAATGTGAAGATTTAAGTTCATATTCAACCAGTACCGATGGTAAGAAAACAGGCACTATTTGCGAATAATTAAATATTCGTAATTACGTTATAAAGTCATTGGAGTTTTTCAATGACTTTATTTTTTATGTTAAAAACAATACTATTTTGGTTACACAATGCACGTCATGTTGCATTACCACAGAGTTTATTGCCCTCTATTATGGCAGTTTGTTTGGCGATGCAAACCGACAGTTTTTCACTTTGGCTTTCCATTGCAGCCATTGCCGGTATAACAATGGTTCATCTCGGAGCTAATCTAACGGATGATTATTTTGATTATAAAAAAAACAAACAACAAATCGAACAACAAAATCATCCGAGCAAATCACCCTTACGCAAAGGGAAATGCAATTACTTAATAAATGGAACTGTAACCGAAAAACAATTATTGTCGGTTATTTCATTTTTATTTTTATTAGGATTTATTTTTGCCGGAATTATTTTTTATTATAGAGGTGCTATCATATTATATTATATTTTGATAACTGGATTTTTAAGCATTACTTACTCTGGCTTTCCTTTGCGTTTAAGTTATTACGGATTAGGAGAAATCAGCATAGGCATTATATTTGGTCCTTTATTAGTTTCAGGAGTGTTTTATGCTTCTTGTGGTTCTTTTACCTCTGAAATGTGGACACTTTCATTCATTATAGGAATGTTGGTTTTAAATATATTATATATTCATTCGGTTATGGATTACGAAGCGGATAAAAGTGTGAATAAGAAAACATTGGCTGTATTAATAAAAAACAAAAACATTATGTTAGCCGTAGCCGCCCTACCTGTCTTCACACCATTTATATTCATTTTAGCAGGGATTTATTTACAATATTTGAATTATTACTATTTCGTTTTACTTGCTTTATTGCCATTAGCAATTGTACTATACTATTTATTAATACAATATATCAAGCATCCCGACAGAATTTACAAACCACATTTTTGGATGGGACCTATGGAACAATGGGATGTCATTACAAAAGCCGGTATAGATCAATTTATGATACGTTGGTTCTTAGCAAGAAACCTTACTGTTTTCTTTTGTATATTAAGCATCATTGTAAGTTTTTTATAAAAAATGCTACGAATAGTTATAATTATCGCAGGTTGTTTATCCTTGGCACTCGGAGTTATCGGAATTTTTATCCCGGTGCTCCCCACTACTCCATTTCTATTATTGGCTTCTTATTTGTTTTTAAAAAGCTCAATGAGATTACGCAATTGGTTGATGAATCATAAATATTTAGGAAGTTATATACAAAACTTTCAAATACATAAAGCCATCCCTTTGAAAGTAAAAATCTCTTCCGTTGCATTATTATGGGTTACCATATTAACTTCCGCTTTTCTTTTTGTTGATAAAACATGGCTCCGCTTAATATTAATAGGAATTGCCATTGCGGTAAGCCTACATATATTATCATATAAGACCTTAAAAAAAGAATAAAGCATTTCACTTCTATATAAATTAAGCGATTTATTTTATGTAATTTTGCATTCGTCAATAGCAAAGTCTATCAAACTAAAAAACAACTGTTTGAAATACTGATTTATTCAAACATAACGCAAGAGCATAAAAAAAGATGTCGATAGCAGAAGAAAATTTAGAAATTTGGGGAGCAAAGAAGCATAATTTAAAAGATGTTAATC
>MWCE01000045.1 GCA_002069895.1 Bacteroidetes bacterium ADurb.Bin234
TATTTCCGTTTCCTCTGTTTCATTCTGAATCAAATCATCCTTTGAAGTCTCTTCAACAGGGAAAACTTCTTCCTCTATCTGTTTGGAAGAAGAAGCTTCATTTTTCGGAATTGTTTGATATGGTTGATTATTTACGTTTCTCTTTTCTTCAGTAGCAACAACCTTAGCAGGAACGGCTTGGGATTCGGTAGTATGGATGTTAGCCGGAACGGAAGCAGGAACTTCTTTAGCCACAGCATAATCTTCTTTCACCATTTGAGTTTTAATATCGGCATTTTGACTAAACGTTGTTTTTTCTTTCGTAGTTTTGTTTTCAATTTCGGCAGGTAAAGGAATTGCCGTTTCGTCTACAGGGGAATCCATTGTAAGTACGTTGTTTTCTGCAGTCGGAACCATTTGCGTATTTTCCACAATGTTAGTTGTATTGGCTGAATCTTGAACAATATCATTATTATTCTTGGTAAGCAAATACACACTCGTTGTAATACTGCCGACTACGGCAATACCTATTCCTATTTTACCGATGGAAGACTTTACTGTTTGAGTGAAAATAGAAGAAACATTGGAAGAACCGGTTGAAAGTTTTGAAATTGTATCTAAATTATCAGAAAGTTTCGACCAGCATTCAGGGGATGGTGTTTCACTGTAATGCTCAAATAAATTTCGTATATGTTGTTCAAAGTCCGTTTTCATTATTATTAATATTTAAAATCCTCCAAACGACGTTGTAACCATTTCTTAGCTTTTGCATATTGCGATTTCGAAGTGTTTTCCGCTATATGAAGCATTTCGGCAATTTCGGTGTGCTTATAGCCTTCAATGGCAAATAAGTTAAATACTTGTTTATATCCTTCAGGCATCATTTGAATTTGATTTAATATATCCTTAACATTTATATCTTGGTATGATTTCTGACTTATTTCGTTTATGGTATCAATTTCTTCTATATCGATATTCGATAAATGTTTTTTATTTGTCCGGTAGTGATTTACTGCCGTATTTATGATTATGCGTTTCATCCAGCCTTCAAAAGAACCTTGTTTTTTATACATTGGTAGTGATTCAAATATCGACGTAAATCCCGTTATTAAAACATCTTCGGCTTCTTCCCTGCTTTGTGTATAACGTAAACAGATGGCAAAAAACAATCCATTGTATTTTGTATACAAGTGTTTTTCCGCTTTTCTGTTTCCTTTTATACATTCTTTAATTATTTCTTCTTCCGAAAACATTTTTGTTTTTTCAATAAGTCGTTAATATAGTCAAAAAGGTTGCTTGTGTTTTAATATTTTATATAAAGAATTGTAAAACAATCCATAGATTTTAATATTATTCTCCTATAATTTTGATTAATACGCGTTTGTTCCGTTTTCCGTCGAATTCGAAATAAAAGATTTGCTCCCACGGACCAAAATCGAGCAATCCCTTCGTAATAGCCACCACCACTTCACGACCCATAACCGTACGTTTGAGATGTGCATCGGCATTGTCTTCAAAACCATTGTGTTTATATTGACTGTAAGGTTTTTCGGGAGCTAATTTCTCTAACCATACTTCATAATCATGATGCAAGCCACTTTCATCGTCGTTGATAAAAACGCTGGCTGTTATATGCATGGCATTAACCAACACTATACCTTCTTTGATGCCGCTTTCCTGAACGGCTTGTTGTACCGTGCTTGTTATATTTACCAATCCTCTACGGGAAGGCACATTAAAATATAATTCCTTGCGATATGTTTTCATTGTTTTAATTTTATTTATTAATAAATCATTAACGTATGAGTTTCGAAAATCGAATTTCCTTTTTAGCGGTAAAGATTTCTTGCCATGAATCGGTATAAATATCAATACAATAACATTCACTTGTACGCAGGTACCCGTAAAAATCGGGGATGAAAAAACGCACCACATTGGTAACATCGGGATTATGACCGACAAACATAACAGTTTTTACTTTCTGATTTAAAGCAACCAATATCTTAAAATAGGGATCTTCACCGGCGAGATACAAATCCTTTGAATAAACAATATCCTTTTCTTTTCTTTTAACATAAGGAGCTAATATATCGGCGGTTTGTATAGCCCTTTGAGCCATACTGGCATGAAAAACATCAACTTTCGTTGACATTAATTTTAAATATTGACCCAGTTTATGGCTTCGTTCTATACCGGTTACGGTTAGAATACGATCCATATCCGTGGGTGCATCACCGGTTTTTGCATGTCGAACAAGATAAATAGTCTTCATATGATTTAATTTTGATTAATGAAATGATTTATTGATGGAAAATAATATGTAACACTGATAAAGGCCATATAGAGATTAAAAGCGGTAAAAAGCAACGCCACCAATTGCTTCGGTAATAAAACAACCGATGACACATTGCTTGCATCGCTGACGGTTTTTGATGTAAACGACACATAAACCAATATAAAGCATGAAAACACCGATTCCAATAGGATGATGCATGCATAGGCTTGTGCCATCAACTCCAAAAGGGTTTGGTATTTGAAATACAGAACAATAAAATTTATAGCTATAAATGATACAGACCAAACAATACCGTAAATATTACGGATATATAGCAAAAGAAACGTCAATGTGATTAAGCTTATGCCGATGATATAATAAAAATGTAAATCTTTCGATAACAGCCAAAAACTCAAGAATGCGATTAATGCTGTGGAAGGATATCCGGCAATAGCAATCAGTAATTTCTTGAATTTATTGGATACGCTAACCGCAGCCTCACCTGAAGCATTGCTGAACAAACTTACTTTTAACGTTCGCTCTCCCAACAAGCAACCCATCAACACATGCCCCCCTTCATGTATCATCGTACTGATTAATCGAACATATTTACCGATATAAGGTATATATATTAAAATCCAAGCAAAGAGTAATATAACATAAAACCTAAAACTTTCATCCTGTAAATATTTCATTATTTTATTTTGATAATAATAAAAATAAAAGTATTAATCCGCATAATCCTATAAAAAAGCCACTATACACTTCCCTAAAAGTATGTCTTTTCAAAAACAATTGAGAAGACAAAACCCATCCACTAATTATAATCAACAACAAGATAAGAATTAAGTAGTTTTGTTGTAAATCATATCCCAAGCCAATAAAAAAGCCCGTAAATGCACCCATAAACAAGGAATGGGAACTGATTTCATAAAAGAAACTAATAGATATATAAGCGGCTATGATAAGGATGGGGATTAACATATATATATGTATCAAAGGATATAAATCCAATAAAATCACCAATTGGAAAGTGGCATAATAAAACAATCCGAACACCAAATAAACAATCATTTTATCTTGCTTTTCCTCAAAGTGTAAGGTTTTAATATAATGTATTTTGTATAAAAGATATAAAATCATGGAAGGAATAATTAAATAGCCCGTAATAATCATTCCATAAAGCATTAAAAACTGATGAGACGAACAATCGGAATACAGTTTTATATATAGCGGAATTATAATCATATATAAAACCATCAATATGGGATGAAAGAGAAAAGAAATTAAACGGGCGTATTTAATGCTCATCAATTTAGTTTTTCAATTAAAAAAAAACAAACATACTCCCTAAAGAGATAGTTTGTTATAAAACAAATTAATCCGAATATATTTATTTAGGATTAATCTCTAAAAGTTCTACTTCAAAAATAAGCATAGAACCTGCACTTTTAGGCACTTGACCAACCGGACGGTCGCCATAGGCTAACTCGGCCGGTATCCAAAATTTATATTTACTTCCCACAGTCATGAGTTGCAATCCTTCGGTCCATCCTTTAATCACTTGGTTCAAAGGGAACACGGCAGGTTCTCCTCTTTGACGAGAAGAATCAAAAACGGTTCCGTCGTATAAAGTACCAACATAATGCACTTTTACCTTATCGGTAGCCAAAGGTTTGGGTCCTTTACCTTCCAACAAAACTTTATATTGTAAACCACTCTCCGTTTGCTTAACGGTTTTGTCGTCTTTTATGTTTTTCTCCATCAAATCTTTGGTGATAAACTTATTAAAGCTTGCTTCACGTTGTTGATTCTCCTGCTGACGTTGTTGTGCCATGGTTTGAAATCGCTTTAACAACTCTGAATATTGAGGATCTTTCACTTTGGCTGATGATTTATTCCCCTTAAAACCAGCTTCAAAACCCTCTAAATAAGCTTCTAAAGTTATGAAATCGAACTGATTTAAGAAAAAATACTCTCCAGTTTGAAATCCTATGGCATAACCTAAGGAGTCTTTCGGAGTTTTTAATTCTTGTGCATGCATCAATGTGATAAAACTTGATAAAAGGATAAAAATACCTATTGATTTACTTACTTTCATGTTTAATTTTATTTAATGAATTATATATATTAAATTTCGGGTTGCAAATATACATAAAATTGTCAAATAACATCAAACGAAAAGAAAATATGGAAAAAAATTGGGTTATGAATTGCACTTAACTCTTTGCGTTCACTTCGGTTAAATTAGTTTTCAGTTATCAGGTTTCAGTTATTCAATGCGTTGACTCACTTTTCACTTTCCACTTTTCCCTTTTACCTTTTTTTAAACCGCCGAGAACGCAGAGATATTACGCAAAGAACGCAGAGAGATAAAACCAATTAAAATGGCACGCAGATGACGCGGATGCGGCGGATGAATGCGGATTTTTAATTCTTAATTTTTAATTGTTCTCTTCACTCTTTTCTCTTTTCTCGGCACTCGGCACACGGCACATTTTTTTAGTTTTCAGCTATCAGTTTTTCAGTGCGTTGACTTGCGACTTCATTTTTCATTGTTTAATCAATCATTTTTATAATGAAAAGCCTTAATATATCAACTTTATTATCAATATTTTACAGCGGTACCAGAATACCCCTTGAACCAAGCTTGCTTGCGAAAAATGCTGCCTTGGTTGGAGTCCCAACCTAGTTACGTTCACGCTGAACGAAGCTTGGTTCAAAAGCAAACCAAGGCAGTAT